>JAJYHM010000021.1 GCA_021784755.1 Pseudomonadota bacterium | reverse complement strand
GTGCGCTCATCCAGATGCGGCCACGCCGCACGAAACTTCTGCCTCAACCTCTCCGTCGCCATGCTCATGAATCCGGAGCTTACCGCAGACGGCTCCTACTTGTCACCTTTATTTATTAACAGTGCCTTATGCCAGTATCATAAAACCGGAGCCCGCATGAGAAACTGCGTCGCTATTGTTGCTTCGTATTTGACACGGATACGAACACCAGAATAGCTGTTGATCCGTTAATGTAAAATATCTCTACGCCCAATCCCCCGTAAATGGTTCGGTGGGCTTTGGGCTTGTGTATGCTTGCGCTCGTCGGAGTGCGGCTCCACAGCGAGGGCGCGGCGCTCGGGGTTCTAAGAGGCCGCCTGGATGTTTCCCTAAGGCCCGACTTTTCGGCGATTGCGCGTATCTAGGCGGCCGACGGAAGGAGCGAGGTAATAGACGATGGCCGACAGACTCCCGGCAATCTTTTTTGGGCATGGTAATCCCCTGTACGCACTGGCGCGCAACGATTACACCGAGGCGTGGCGGCGGCTGGGCGAGGAGATACCAAGGCCCAAGGCGATCTTGGCGATCTCGGCGCACTGGTATGGGCGCGAGACGGCCGTGACGGTCTCTCTGGCGCCGCGCACCATTCACGATTTCGGGGGTTTTCCGCAAGAGCTCTACCGGGTTCAGTACAAGGCACCCGGCGATCCAGTGCTTGCCCGCAGGGTGCAAGAGTGTCTGGCACCACTTCGTGTGAAACCCGATGACACCTGGGGGCTCGATCACGGCACATGGTCCGTTCTGTGCCATGTCTATCCCAAGGCCGACATCCCCGTCGTGCAGTTGAGCATTGATGCAACCCGGGCGCCACGCTTCCATTTCGAGATCGGCCGCGCGCTTGCGCCTCTACGGGACGAAGATATCCTGATTCTTGGAAGCGGCAATCTCATACACAACCTCCGCGCGTATGCCTGGGGTCAGCCATTGCGGGAGCCTTACGACTGGGCCGCGCGCTTCGAAAGCCGGGCCAAGGAATTGATGTTGGCTGGCGACTACGCGGCGCTCATCGATTACGAGGCCCTCGGACCGGATGCGATGCTATCGATCCCGACGCCGGATCACTACCTGCCGCTGCTCTATGTCCTCGGTGCCGGGCAGCCCGGTGAGGGGATCCGCTTCCCGGTCGCGGGCATCGAGGGAGGGTCGGTTTCAATGCTGGCCGTGCAGGTAGGCAATGTACGGAGGTAGTACGGACTTACGTGCAAATTCTTGGACTGCGGAAGCGGTCATGGTATGAGAGAGATTGTGAAGATCAACCCTGTGTCCTGTAGGAGGGACCATACCATGACCGTAAGAAAGCATAGCGCCAACCCGATGGACCTCAAAGCCCTGCTGACCGAAGATCGGGATCTCAGAAGCCGTTGATGAAAGAGGCGCTCCAGGAGGTCCTGGAGGCCGAGATGGCAAGAGCTCTTGGGGGGCAGGCCCCCACGAGCGCCAGGACGGGCGCCACGGCGACAGGGCGGGCCATCACGAACGCGGAAGCACGTAAGTCCTGGATTTGTTGGTCGAGAAGGCCACTATGGTGGGTATTCTGCCTCGCATCGAGGGGAGTTCTCCTGTTGCACCTGCAAGCCGTATCAGCCATCGCTTTCGTTCCATCTGTTGGCTTGGTCCGCTGTATATTATCCCTCAGCGCCGTAAAACCCCGTCATTTAGGGCGGGGATATAAGGCGCATCTGAGGTGTATACTTACCGTACAGCATACACGCCAACCCGCATAATTGGCTATAATTCCCGTCATGTTCCGCGCCACCAAGATCCGTCTCTACCCCACCGCCGCGCAACAAGACCTCATCGCGCGACAACTGGGATGCGTGCGCTTCGTCTGGAACAAGGCCCTGGATTTGAAGGTGGCGGCGTGGAAGGAGCGGCGGGAGTCTCTTTCGATCCATACCCTCATCACGATGTTGCCGGTTTGGAAGGCCGGAGACTATCCCTGGCTGAAGGACGCCGACGCCCAGGCCTTGCAGATGACGTTGCGTCATCTGGACAGGGCCTATGGCAATTTCTTCGCCCGTCGCGCCCGCTTTCCCCGTTTCAAGAAAAAGCATGCGGCGCGCCAAGCCTACGCCTATCCGCAGCGGGTGAAGGTCGAGAGCGATAAGGTCTTTCTCCCCAAGATCGGTTGGGTGAAGGCCGTGGTCCACAGGGAGATCATGGGCGCCATCAAGACCGTCACCGTCTCACGGTCGGCAACCGGAAAGTATTACGCCGCGGTGCTGACCGAAGACGGTCGGTCCTTGCCGGAGCCGGTGCGGCATGTCACGCGTGTTACCGGGATCGATCTCGGATTGAACGACGCCGTCATCGCCAGCAATGGCACAAAGACCCCCAATCCCCGTTTCCTGCGCCGGTCTCTGAAAAACCTCCGGCGCAAGCAACAGTCGCTCTCGCGCAAGGTCGAAGCGGCCAAGGCTCGGTGCGTGGCGGCGGGTCGTCCTGTGGCCGATCTGCGGGACTATTTCGGCAGCAATATCGCCAAGGCCAGGCGACAAGTCGCACGGGCCCATGAACGGGTGCGCGATGCGCGCACGGATTGGCAACATAAGGTGTCTCGGCAGTTGGCTTGCGAAAACCAAGCGGTCTGTGTCGAGACCTTGAACGTACAGGGGATGATGAAAAACCGCAGGCTTGCCCGCGCCATCGCCGATGTCGGCTGGTCGGGGCTTGTCACCCACCTCGAGGCCAAGATGCAGGCCCAGGGTGGACACCTGGTCCGCGTCGATCGCTTCTTCCCCTCCACCCAACTGTGCTCTCGGTGCGGAGCGAGAAACGCGGATCTCACGCTCAAAGACCGGACGTGGACCTGTGCCGCCTGCGGCACCACCCACGACCGTGACATCAACGCCGCGATCAATATCCGCCAGCAGGGCATTTTGCAGTTAAAGGCCGCAGGACTGTCGGTCTATGCCCATGGAGGCGGCGTAAACCCATCCCCTATCGGGATGGTAGCTGCCTAGGAAGTGGGAAGCTCCGGCCTTGAGGCCGGGGAGCAGTCACGGAGACCATGCGTCGAGCCGAGGCCAAAGCGCGGCTGAGCGAAATCTTGAACATGGTCGAGGCGGGCGGGGAGTTGGTTATTACGCGCCACGGTAAGCCGGTCGCGTGTGTGGTGTCGGCACATGGCTCGCGCAAACCTTTGCCGTCTTTGGCGGCCTTTCGGGCAACCCTTCCTCGAGCGCGGGCCTCAAGCGCGGAGCTCCTGCGCGTTTTGCGCGACGAGGGCTATTGAGTGCTCTATCTCGACACGAGTTTCGTGGCCCCCTGGTCATACCTGAGGAGTCGGGCGACGCTGTGGAGGCGTTCCTTCGCAACGGCGAAGACGAACTTCCCGCGTCCCAATGAACCCGGGTGGAGCTGGCAAGCCTTGTGTCGCGGCGTGCGCGCATGGGTGAATTCGACAAAGCGCAGGCGGAGGCCATTTGCAAGACCTTTGAGCAGCTCCTGGTGCAGTCGTTTATTCTCCTCGCCCCGAGTGTTGCGGATTTCATGACGGCCGCGCAGTTTCTGGTTCCAGCGGATGCGGGGCTTCGTGCCGGAGACGCACTGCATCTCGCCATAGCCACAAACCACGAAGCGGGTCTATACGCTCGACCGGGGCTTACTGAAGGCCGGGGAGCGGCTTAAGGTGCCTGTCAGTTCGGGAATTCGCTGGTAGCGGATTCGCGCAAGGCGCCCGTCTTGTCCGGTGAGGCGGACGTCTGGGAGAAGTACACGGCAATACGGCCGCCGAAATGGTAAGCAGGATGGTTCAATCGTCGTGCTCCGGAGAACCAAGACACCTCACAACGCGGAGCGGCTCAAATGATCGGGCAACAGGTGCCAGTACCTTGACAGCCACCGAAGCTGGCGGATAATCCGAAATTGATGTGATGATACGTGCGACGACGCGACCGATCCTCAAGGTCACCAACCTATCGAAGGTCTATGCCTCGGGTTTTCAGGCGCTCAAGGGCGTCAATCTGGATATCCATGAGGGCGAAATCTTCGCCTTGCTCGGCCCGAACGGCGCCGGCAAGACGACGCTCATCAGCATCGTCTGCGGAATCGTTACTCTCAGCACGGGGAGCGTAACGGTCGACGGGCACGACATCGCCCGGGACTACCGGGCTGCGCGCTCCCTGATCGGGCTCGTGCCGCAGGAACTGACCACGGACGCCTTCGAATCGGTCTGGAGGACCGTCTCCTTTAGCCGTGGCCTGTTCGGCAGATCTCCAAGCCCCGCCCATATCGAAAAGGTGCTGAAGGACCTTTCGTTGTGGGATAAGAGAGACAATAAAATCATAACGCTTTCCGGGGGCATGAAGCGGCGGGTTCTCATCGCAAAGGCGCTGGCCCATGAGCCGCGCGTCCTGTTTCTCGATGAGCCGACGGCGGGCGTCGATGTCGATTTGCGCCGCGATATGTGGCAGCTGGTGCGCGATCTGCGCGCCTCCGGCGTCACGGTCATCCTGACCACCCACTACATAAACGAAGCCGAGGAAATGGCCGACCGAGTCGGCGTCATGAGAAAAGGCGAGATCATTCTCGTGAAAGACAAGGTCGAGCTCATGCGCGATTTGGGCAAGAAGCAGCTTTGGCTTCAGCTGCAGAAACCGTTGGGCGAGATCCCTGCCGCGCTTTCGATGTATCCTTTGGCGCTATCCGGCGATGGCACCTGCCTGACCTATACCTACGATACGCAGGGCGGGCGTGTCGGTATCATGGACTTCCTAAAGCGCCTCGGCGAAACGGGAATCGATTTCCGGGACGTTCGGACCACGGAGAGTTCCTTGGAGGAGATTTTCGTGGAGCTCGTCAAGGGAGGGGCATGAACCTTTACGCCGTACGCGCGATTTATGCGTTCGAGATGGCTCGTACTTGGCGCACTCTGATGCAAAGTATCGTGGCCCCGGTGATTTCCACATCGCTGTATTTCATCGTGTTCGGCTCCGCGATCGGCTCGCGTATGCCGACTGTCGGCGGAGTAAGCTATGGGGCCTTCATCGTGCCCGGCCTCATCATGTTGTCGCTGCTGACCCAAAGCATCTCGAATGCGGCGTTTGGTATCTATTTCCCGAAATTCGCGGGCACGATCTACGAGCTTTTGTCGGCACCGGTATCCACAATGGAGATCGTCGTAAGCTACGTCGGGGCAGCCGCAACAAAGTCGATCATCTTAGGGGTCATCATCCTCGCAACGGCGGCGTTCTTTGTGCCGCTGCGCGTGGAGCATCCGGCATGGATGCTGGGGTTTTTGCTGCTCACCGCGGCAACATTCAGTCTCATCGGTTTTATTATCGGCATTTGGGCCGACGGCTTTGAAAAGCTGCAGGTCGTGCCGCTTTTGATCGTCACGCCGTTGACCTTCCTCGGGGGGAGTTTTTACTCTATCGACATGTTGCCGCCCTTCTGGCGGACCGTGGCCTTGTTCAATCCGGTGGTGTATCTCATAAGCGGGTTTCGTTGGAGCTTCTATGGCTCGGCGGATGTGGCTGTCGGCATTAGTTTGGGCGTTACGCTCGGGTTTCTTTTGGCCTCCATCATGATCGTGGCGTGGATCTTCAAGACCGGCTATCGGCTCAAAGCCTAGCCTTAGGCAAACGATCCTGCTGTGGGCCGAAGTCGGGCACGAGATGGCGCGGGCGCCCTCCGGCGCTGCCGTGGGCGCATCCCTCGCGCACACTCGCCCCGTCCGGAGGCCTGTCGTTCGTCCCGGTTGTATTCATGGCAGTCCGGGCGGTATCCCCCCCCGCGCGGCTTGGGCGGCGAGGGCGACAGCGGCCGAGGCACCCCATGGCCTCCCTCCACGAGCGGCGCTCGTAGTGGTCCTGCTCGCGAAACACGCCAGGATGTCCTCGTCCAGGCGGATCATGATGCGTGCCTTCGCCTGCTGGCGGTTGCCGGACGAAAAGAAAAAGCTCTCGGACTGGCAGCACCAATGCCCGCATTGCGGCCTCACATGTGGCCGCGATAAAATGCGGCTCTGGTGCTGTTGCGCTGGCTCGAAACCCAGTTGTCCGGGCGGGAACCGTCCGAGGTGTGGAGCGGTGGAAGTTTCGCCGCGATGACCGGCCGTTCGGCCGGCAATGAGCACGAAGCTCACGCCATAGCCGTATGGGTTTGGCGGGAGCAGTTCATTACGCCACACAGGGTTGCCCTGCGGGCTCCCAAACTAGGCCTCGGCCGCTTCTTTTAAGACCTCGGCCGCCCATTGGTTCAGACTTTTTCCGGAGGCCTGCGCGGCCACGATGGCTGCGTTATGCACCTCGGGTGGCACCCGCAGCATGAGATTTCCGGAGACCGGCTTTTCCGGCGCCACACCCTGAGTGGCGCAATCTTCCAGATAATCCTCCAACGCAATGATGAACGCGGCGCGTAGCTCGGAGACGGTTTCCCCGTGGAAACTGATGATGGTGCGGATTCCGAGCACCCTTCCTACGAAAATGTTGTCCCGTTCGTCAAATTCGATTCGGGCCGTGTAACCCTTGTGCGTCATGGTATTCATGGTGTCACTCCTACGCGTTTCAGCAATTCCCTCGCTTCCTCGACTTGATACTTTCTGGCCTCTTTCCCAGGATGCGGGCGATGGCATCGCCACTGTTCGCCCTTGAGCGTGATCTTGACCCGCGATCCCTTCCGCTCCTGGACATCACCGCCGAGCGCCCGTACCAACGCCTCGATATCGGCAAACGCGATGGTCCCCGATGTGGGTTGCCGAAAGATGGCTTGCAACGTTTTCTGATGGGCCTTCTTCATAACGCAATGATAGCATAAACAGCAAGCAATCGGGAGTATGCTACGCTCATCGGAAGCCGCTCTAGGGATCAGGTGAATAGGGCCCTCAAAACGCCGCTATTCGCCACCGCTAGGCGCTTGCCATACCCAACAGTGTCCGCTCGACATTTGGGGAGTGCGGGCGATGCGAATCGGATGGATGTGGACGCGGCGGAACTTTTTGGGATCAGTAATGCGCGACTCAAAGCGCGGATAAGTACGGGCGCGGTGATGTCTCCGTTTACGAGAGTTTCGGGCAGCAAATTCCGGAGATGGGATCTTGTGTTCGGGGGTGTCATCTGCGCTTCCAGCACCTGATTCAAGACCGTCTCCACTAGCTTCGCTAGGCCTTCTGGCCCATTCAGCAACTCTGGCAACAACTCTCGACCTACGTTAATCTCATAGTCTGCCACCGCCTTGATCTCCTGGTTAAATTTACGTCTCGATAACGCCAATTTACCGGATCGAGGTGGTGGCACCAACCACCTGAGCTCGTCAGCTATTTACAGCAGTTTAGGGATATAGCCGAGCAGGCCGCCCACAACACCGAGGAGCAGTTCGCGCTGGGCGACTTCAAAGCCATCCTCACCGACATCATTCTCGACGGCCAAGAAGGCCATAATCGCGTCGCCGACCAGATACTGAAAGACGAGTGGACCTTCACCGTCATGCAGGGGGATGCTGGCGCGCGCCGTGTATGCGGCGTTTCGGGAGCGGGCGGGGCGGCCCCGCTAAAGTTGCTCGGCATGGGGGTGACAGCCGAGTCGAGATACGCATTCCCTAAAGCGTTGACTACGAAACGGTGCGCCCTTTAGGCGGCGACGATATCCACATAATCGACGCGGCTTACAGGCTGGGGGATGGCGAGCCCGTCTTCGCGCAAGCCGTCCAGATGAAAGGCGATCGCCTCACGCAGGGCGTTTTCCGTCTCAGAGACCGTAGAACCCGTGGCAACGCAACCCGGAAGATCGGGCGCATAGGCGGAGTAGCCGGTAGCCGTAGCCTCGATGACAATGGCGTAACGCATAGAATCACTCCTCCGTCCAAGCGGCTTGTTTCCGAATACTGTGCCAGGTGCCCGGGGCGATGTCGTCACTGGGTTTACCCGCTACGGTGACCCCCCCGAAGTTTGGTCGTGGACCAGAAACCGAGGGTAGGACCAAATTTGGACCAAAAATCAATATCGGGAAGAGCGATATTCGTAACTGCTTGATTTTATGGTGCCCCGGGCCGGAATTGAACCGGCGACCTGCCGCTTAGGAGGCGGCCGCTCTATCCACTGAGCTACCGGGGCGAGCGTGGGCATTATACGCAAGGCGGCGCTGCGCCCAAAGGCTGGGCTGCACCGGAAGAGCGGGGCGGCCTTTTGCGGGTGGCGCTATCGTGGATGGGTGATGGCCCGGACCTATCGCCTGGGTCTTCGCGATAGGTCCGGGCTGTTGGTGTGCGTCAGGCTCGCGGTTGCAGGAGTTCGCGCAGGTTTTGGGTCAGTTCCTTGTAGGGGCGCGTCGTGAGATCCTTGGGGATCTTATCGACCACCTTTTTGGCGGTCTGCACCGAAAGATTGGCCTGCAAGGTGCCCAGGAATCCGGGTTCGGCGACCAGAATGAGGGATTGATAGAGGTGGTTAGTCCGTCCCTTATCCAAGACCCGGGCGACGGTCTTGGCGAAGCGTTCGGCGGCCTCTTCCTTGGCCGACGCCTCGGATGTCATGGCGTGTCGCCCTGAGCCCTTGCGGTCAAAAACGCGCCCCGGCTTGTCGGTCGTCAGGGCCCGATCCGGGACCCTCGCCTCCGGGTAAACGAGCGGTTCGAGTTCGTGCCACGGGTGGCCGTTGGCCGGCACGGCATTGGGTTTTGCGACAATTCGGGCACGCGTCCGATCAGCGACCAATATCCATGTGTACTCCATAGGTTCGAGGCTCCCTTGTCGTCCTGCATTTAAAGGCAGATTGGATCCGTCGATGGACATGCTACGCCCTGCCGCCCCGATCCGGAAGCGGCGCACGACGCGCAGGCTTTAGACTCCTTTCGCTCGATTTCCACTGTACCGAGCTTCCCCACCCGGTTCATCGACCGAAAGGGTGGACAGCTTTGTGGCGGACGGACGGGCCCCTTTAGGCGCCACCGTGCGCAGCAGTCCTTGGCCGAAGCCGCGCCGGCTGTCCGATCTCGCCGATGCACGCCGGAATGCGTGACCTTCGGCCGTTCGGCGCTTTTCAGGGGCCGGAAACCCAAGGTAATGTGTTTGGTGTCGGGGTTCGCGGGGTCGCGTGGGTGGGCAGTGAGGGCGGTCTCGTGGGTGCTTGGGCCGCGCCTGGGCCTATGGGTTGCGGCCCCGTTTGGGTCGTGCTTATCAACCGGTACCAGCGCTCTGGCGGCTGGATGATGGGGTTGTAGACCTCAATCCTAATAAATGCGCCATCGCCGAACGCCTCGGCATGACCCATTTCGTGAATCCGCGCGAGGTCGAAGGAGACCTTGTTTCCCATCTGCGGACCTTGACCCAAGGTGGTGTCGATTACAGCTTCGAGTGCATAGGGAACGTGACCACGATGCGGCAGGCCCTGGAGTGCTGCCACAAGGGATGGGGCACGAGCATCATAGGCGTGGCGGCAAGCGGTGAGGAGATCCGGACGCGCCCCTTCCATCTCGTGACCGGACGGAACGGGCGCGGTTGCCTTTGGGGGCGCGCGCGGCCGCACCGATGTGCCGAAGATCGTGGACTGGTATATGGAGGGCAAGATCAATATCGACGACCTGATCGCGCCTGCGCGGCCTTTGGCCGATATCGACACCGCTTTCGATCTCGTGCATCGCGGCGAGTCGATCCGGGCCGTGCTCACATTTTAGGATGTCTATGTCAGCCGACTTGAGGCTCTTGGAGGATCACGCAAGCTACGGCGGGTGCGTACGCCGCTATGAGCACGTCTCGGAAAGCTGCCGCGGGCCCATGCGGTTTTCGATCTATCTCCCGGAGCAGGCGGCCGCGGCACGCGTCCCCGTGGTGTATTTCCTGGCGGGACTTACCTGCACGGAGGAGACGTTCATGATCAAGGCCGGGGCGCAGCGCCATGCCTCGAAGTGGGGGCTTGCGCTCGTAGCGCCCGACACGAGCCCGCGACACACGGGAATACCGGACGAGGCGCGCGACCGGGAGCTGGGCGCCGGCGCCTCCTTTTACGTCGACGCGACCGAGGAGCCTTGGCGTCGTCATTATCGGATGCAGCGTTATGTCACGGAGGAACTCCCGGCCCTGATCGCCGCGACGTTTCCCGTGGACTGCGGGCGTCAGAGCCTCTGCGGGCATTCCATGGGCGGCCACGGGGCCTTGAGCGCAGGTCTGCGCTACCCGCGTCGTTACCGCTCACTGTCGGCCTTTGCCCCGGTGTGCGCCCCGAGCGCCACGCCCTGGGGCCAGAAGGCCTTCCGGGCCTTCCTCGGGGACGACGAGGCGCGGTGGCAGAATTACGACACGATCGCACTGCTGAAGGCGCGACCGACGCAGGCATTTCCGCCCATGCTGGTGGATCAGGGCTGTGATGATCCCTATCTCGAGCGGGAGCTGAAGACACAATGGCTTGAGGGTCTGGGCGGCGGCGCGCTCACCTTGCGCTGGCATCTCGGTTACGATCACAGCTACTTCTTTATCGCCACCTTCATTGGCGATCATCTGGCCTTCCATGCCCGACACTCAGGCCTCACGCCGCGGGATTCCGCCCCTTAAGCGCCCCTCGAAGATAGGCCACAAGTCCCCGCTCGCGTATGATGGAGGCGGCCCGCCGTCAAACGCACAGGGGCGGTGCCGTGATGCCGCCGCCGGGTTCGGCGCGGACCACGTCCCTTGGATATCGACGACTCGGTGAAATTGTGTCGCTTACGCTCATACGCCCCGACGATTGGCACGTTCACTTGCGCGATGGCGCGATGCTGCACGCGGTCCTGCCGGATACGGCGCGACGCTTCGCTCGCGCCATCGTCATGCCCAACCTGAAGACCCCGGTGCGCACTGTGGCCGAGGCCCACGCCTACCGCGAACGGATCCTGGCGGCGCGGCCGGCGGGATCCGGTTTCGAGCCGCTCATGACGCTCTATCTGACCGACAATACGACGCCCGCTGAGATCGAGCGCGCGCGCTCGAGCGCCCATGTCCATGCGGTCAAGTATTATCCGGCGGGCGCTACCACCCATTCCGACTCGGGTGTCACCGACGTCGAACGCTGTTACGACACGCTTGCGGCCATGGAGGCCGTGGGCCTGCCCCTGCTGGTGCACGGCGAGGTCACCGATTCCTTGGTCGATGTCTTTGATCGCGAGGCGGTCTTTGTCGCGCGCGTACTCGAGCGGATCGTCACCCGTTTCCCGCGCCTGAAGGTCGTCCTCGAGCATGTGACGACGGAAGAGGGGGTGGCGTTCGTGCGGGCGGCCCCGGCCACGGTCGCCGCGACTTTGACCGCCCATCACCTGCTCTTGAATCGTAACGCCATGTTTCGCGGGGGGCTGCGCCCGCACGCCTATTGCCTGCCGGTCCTAAAGCGCGAGCGTCACCGCGCGGCCTTGGTCGAGGCGGCGATCTCGGGCAGTCCCAAGTTCTTCCTTGGGACGGATAGCGCGCCTCATGCGCGCGCCACGAAGGAGGCGGCGTGCGGTTGCGCGGGTCTCTATACCGCCCACGCCGGGATCGAGCTCTATGCCGAGGTTTTCAAGGCGGCCGGCGTCCTCGAGAGACTCGAGGCCTTCGCGAGTCTCCATGGCCCCGCCTTTTATGGTCTTGCGCCCAATCGCGATCGCATTACGCTGATCGAAGCGCCTTGGCCGGTCCCGCCGGCGATCGATCTTGCCGCGGTCGGTATCGGTGACAGCTTGATTCCATTCCGGGCGGGCGAGACCGTGGCCTTCCGGATCGAAGGGGTGGATGCATGACGCGACCCGAGGCCTACGGCCCGTCGCGGGGGATCGCGCGCCGCGGCCGGCGGATGCCTCGCCATACCCCGTTGGGGTGGGCGCGTCTTCGGGCGCGCGCCGGGCTTCGCGGTCCGCGGATGCGCATGGTCGAGGGCATGCCGTGAAGGGTGTCTTTGTCACAGGCACCGATACCGGGGTTGGCAAAACGCTCATCAGTACCGCGCTCGTCCGGGCTTATGCGGCGCAGGGCTTGCGCGTGGCCGGCCTAAAGCCGGTCGTCTCCGGCATGGTCGCGGGCGGACTCTATGAGGACGTCGAGGCGTTGAGGCGGGCGAGCGAGCCGCCGCGCACGGTGGGCGAGTGCGCGCTCTATGCCTTCCCGCCGGCCATCGCCCCGCATTTCGCCGCCGGACAGGCGGGATGTCGCATCGATCTTCAGGCCATCGAGCGCTTCGTGCGGGAGCAGGCGCGGGACGTGGAGCGGGTTGTCGTGGAGGGCGCGGGGGGCTTTCTGGTACCGCTTACCCCCACCGCGGGTTTCGCGGACCTTGCGGCGGCGCTCGCGCTTCCTGTCGTGCTAGTGGTGGGCCTGCGGCTGGGTGCCATCAATCACGCCCTTTTGACCTGCGAGGCAATTGGGGCGCGCAAGTTGCCGCTCGCCGGATGGGTGGGGACATGGCTTGCGCCGGATCTCGCAGCCGGCACCCTGGAGGGCCTGCGCGATTTTATGCCGGTGCCGTGTCTTGGCATCATTCCCTATCACGCGCCCCTCGATCCCGAATTCGCGGCCCGTCATCTCATAATCCCTTGAGGCCAGGAACTGCTCCCGCCAAACCTAAACGGCTATGGCGTGAGTTTCGTGCTCATTGTCGGCCGCACATTGTGGGCCGCATGGCCGGTCACCACCCCATGAGCCGCTACGCGGTTACAGGCGGAGCACTGTGGCGCTTTTTTGGTAGCTCCGAGTTCGGGATGCTGCCCGCTATGGGCGACTTTCCGGTGCGAGGCTGAGTTTTTCGTGTCCCATCCCCATAGGTCCTTCTGGCGAGGCGCCCATTTGCGCTTCGCGTCAGGTGGACTGAAGGCGAGGCATGCCGCCTGCGGGGAGGGTGTACGCGTCCCTGCGTCCCGTTGCCGTCCTGGCCCTTTGCTTAGTCCTGGTTTCGGGTTCCCGTGATGATTTCGAATTCCCTTTCTATCCAGGACCTGCCTATTGTGGTGGGGTTCAATGGCAGAGGCGTGAACGCACCGTGACGGGCAGGTGTCGCCTCTCAGGTGGCCCCATCATTAGGGGTCGGACGCCGAGCGAGGTCTGGGGCCGCGTGGGCACGAGCGCTGCTCGGGGTCGTTGGGTTGCGGCGCGGGCGCCTTTGCATGCGTGGTGAACGAGACGATGGGGGTCGGGACGCGCGAGGTGCGCGCCCCGATCAGTGCATGGTCCGGTGGCCACGTCTTCCGCTGCGAGGCGCGATGGCGCGCGCCTCGCGCGTCATCGTCTGCGGGGCGCGCCGACCGGTGTCGAATGCAAGACCTCTCTTTTGTGCTTCCGGTCCCGGTCCTTGCTGTGTGATGTGGTCGCGCAGCAGGCGCTCGAGCGTTCGACGGGCTTCAAGGTACTGAAGCGAGCCCGCACAGTTTTGCGCGCATTCTCGAAGGTGCGCGTGGGCGCTCCCGAGTACTGTGTTTTCGAGGTCCTGCGTATGTAGGTAGTATCCGAGGCCGCAGGGTTCGGCGAGGATGGTCTTTAGAAATTCCGGTCGTGGTCCCGCAAGCCCTACAAGCGCATCACGCATGATCATGGTGGCATAAGCGCCCAGCGCGGTGCGTGGGTGGCGCGGCTCGATGGCAAGCGGTGTACGCCGCCAGCGCGCGAGGTCGCGCGCCGTCATGGGGCGCGCAATGGCGTAGCCTTGTCCGAAGTCGGCCCCAAGGATGCTTGCGGCCTCTATGAGGCCTTCGCTTTCGAGTCCCTCGACTGTGGCGCGGATCCCCACGTCGTGTGCCAAGTGCGTTAGGTTGTAGATGAAGTGCAGCGCTTTATGGGGCGCCTGCGCGGCGGTCGTTACGAGGCTATGGTCGATCTTTACATCATCCACGCCCAGTTGTTCCATGCGCGCAAGCGAACTGTATCCCGATCCGAGGTCGTCTTGGGCGAGCTTCACGCCGAGCGCTTTCCAGAGTGGGAGCAGTTGCGCGCGCGCTTGCTTGGTATCGATTTCGCCGGTCTCGAGCAGCTCGAACGTTATTCGTTCGGGCTCAATCGGAAATTCCCGAAGGGTTTCCCGGGCGATGTTTAGGTATTCCATGTCGGCGAACGCCTGGGTCGGCAGATTTAGGGCCGCCGAGGTGGTAAGGCCCGCCGCGCTCAGGTCTTGCAGGTCGAGTAATGTGCGACGCAGACCGAGTGCGAAGAGTTGGCGCAACTCATGTTCACCAAAGGCCGGCAGGAAGTCGCCGGGGGAGATGTAGGTCCCGTCATGTCCATCGAGGCGCGCCAGGGCCTCGACTTTCACGAGGGCGTCGGTCCGCAAGTCGACCACCGGCTGATAGAGCATCACGAGGTCGCCTCGCCCCAGGGCCTCGCGATAGGTTGCGCGCGTCGAGTAGCTGAGAACGCGGCCGGGGGTTGTATTGTGCGCAATGGCCGCCTCGAGGGCGGCGCGCACCTGCTTCAAGAGATTGGCGCGCTGGGGTGCGGCAAAATAGCCGGGCCAGGCGTGAAAGAGGCTTAGAAGCGCGTATGAGCACCCCGTGCTGTCGGTAAGGGGAATGGTGGCCACAGAGGCGTAGCCTAATTGGCGCGCGTATTCGTGCCAGATCGCAAGTGTGGGGTCGGAGCCTATGGAGATGATCTGTTCGATCTCGTTGCTGCGCCAGGCGCGGCCCGCCGGTCCGCGCCCCCGCGGATCATCGGCATGGATGCTCGGGGCGATGTTTTCATTGATGAGGGATGCGACATGGCGTTCCGCATTCTTACCGACTACGATCTCGTGCTGGAGATCGCCGCGGCTATCAGGTCGGGCAAACGTGGCCGTGATCATGCCAGGCAGTTCCGTCAATATCTCGAGCGCCCGGCGGATCCGATCATTCAGGGTGAACGCCTCGTGTAGCAGGCCGGATATTTGCGAGATGGCCTGCTGCTCAGAGCGCGCGAGCGTCTCGCGCCCGCGGACATGGGCGCTCAGATTGGACATGAGCCGCATCGTCACGGCCGAACGTATGTGCGTGCGCTGCTCCGGATCGGGGATCCGGGGCTCGAGACTCTGATGCAGTCGCTCCAGGTAAAGCGCATAGGAGTCCACGAGCCAGCTGGCCTTGATGTCAAGGAAGCTATAGATCTGGCCGATGTCGACTGCCACCCGATCGTGCGTCTCGCGATCAAGGTCGGGGTCGAGGATATGGCGCAATTGCGCCAGGGGTCGCTCCTGCGTCTGCGCGAACTGTTCCGGTGTGAGAAGAGCAATCACGTCTTTCGGGCCCGCATGCCGAAAGAGTCCGCGATAGAAGGCGCTAATGAGTTCTTCGTTGATATCCGAGACGTGCCGCCGCGCTATGCTGAGAAGATGCCGCGCTTGCGACCCAAAAGGGTCGAGGTCTTCATTCATGATGACAGGCTCCCATAACGCCCGGATGCCGTATGGCGGCACATTCCACGTACAACACGACCCCTCGTCTCGCCTGTAATCTGCGGGGTGGTTTCTCTAACAAATCGACTATAAAGTCGTGTTTGTCAAGAGATTATGGCGACCCGCGGTCGTACCTTGGGGTGTGAGGTCGCGATCGAATCCGGGCTATCGGCGGTAAGCAGGAGCGGCCTCGTTGGTCTCGCCGGGCAGGGGATGAGCGAGCCGATCGGCATTTTCTTCGCGTTGAATCTCAGTGCAGAGGAGGTGTTCGATCTGTCTGTGGGCCTTTTCGTGACGTTGTGGATCGAGGCCGTCTCGTATGGTGTCGGTCAACGCTCGGTAGGCCTCCTTCAGGGCCGCATTCTCCGGCGCCGTCGTCTCGATATAGGTGGCGATAGCGCAGGGTTCGGCGACCACATGGTGCATCAGGGTGGGGCGCGTCCGCGCGAGGTTCAGGAGCGCTGCGCGCAATAGCAGCGCTGCGTAGGCTCCAAGCGCGGTGAGCGGTTGTTCGGGCGTCACGGACAGACGGAAGCCGCGGCTCCAGGAGGAAAGGGCATTCGCCGTTATGGGACGGCTGATCGCATATCCTTGGCCCGCATCCGCACCGAGGATGGTGGCGGCCTCTATGAGTCCGCGGCTCTCGAGACCTTCGATCACTACTGAAAGCCCGACGTCGTGCGCAAGGCGTGTTAGGTGGTGAATGAACTGCAGGGCCTTGCGGGGTGAGCGAGCGACGGTGCTGACAAAGCCCTGATCGATCTTCACTTCATCTACCGCCAACCGCTCCATCCGCAAAAGCGAGCTATAGCCCGATCCGAGATCATCCTGTGCCAGCCGCACGCCCAGTTCGCGCCACTGGGCGAGGAGTCCCCGGGTCGGTTCTCCTGGCTGGATGTCGTCAGTCTCGAGGATTTCGAAGGCGAGGCGACTGGGGTCGATGGGCATTTCGCTAAGCGTGGTCTGTGCGATCTCCAGATATTCCGGGTCGGCGAGCGCCTGTGCGGGGAGGTTAATGGCCACGGCGGTCAAAAGGCCGCGTGCCTCCCATTGACGCAGGTCGGTAATGGCCTGTCGCAGGCCGAGCGCGAAGAGGCGGCGCAGATCGCCCGCCCCGAACGCGGGGAGGAAGTCCGCAGGCGGTATGTGGGTGCCATCGGGGTTGTTGAGTCTCGCGAGGGCTTCGACCTTGGCGAGATGCCCGGATTTCAGATCGATGACCGGCTGGTAGAGGAGGGTTAGAGCGCCATGGGCCAGCCGCTCGCGGTAATCGGCGCGCGCCGTGTAGTGGATCGTCGGGGCATATCGGCCGAGCCGCGCTATGGTGGCCGACAATACCGAACGGAGCCTATCCAGAAGATTGTTGCGGTCGGCTGTCGAGAAATAGCCGGGAGCCGAGTGGTAGAGCGAGAGGATGGCCTGGGGTTCGCGGTTCGCGTCCAAGATGGGCATGGCGACGTAGGATACGTAGCCGAGTTCGCGGGCGATCTCGCACCAGGGCGCGAGCAAGGGCTCGCGGAAGATCGTCAGGCTGCGTTGGATCTGTCCGGACCGCCAGGCGCAGCCCGAGGGCCCACGCCCCAGCGCGTCGTCGCCATGGATGGTGGGGAGGCGCTGATAGTTGGCGAAGGTCGAGGCGTGACGTTCGACGGTCGCGCCGACGACAATCTCGTATTGGAAGGTGCCATGCTTGTCCGGTTTGGCAAACGTCCCGGCGACCATGCCGTCCAGCGTCAACAAGGTTTCGAGTAGTGTACGGGCGAGGTCGCTCAAAGTCGTGCAGGTCTCGATCAGGCGCGTGATGGCACCCATCACGCGCTGTTGGCTCTTCATGACCTGTCGTTGGCCGGTGACGATACCGCCGAGCGAGATCATAAGGCGCGACATGAGCACGTCTTGCAGGAAATGGCCCTCTTGGTGCGGAAGGGTCCAGTGTGGGATATGTCGGCGAAGGATTGACATGAGTTCGTCATAGGTTTCGACGAGCCACGTGTTTTCGACGCCGATATAGGCCAAGATGCGCCCCATTTCCCGCGCCGACTGGCGTAAGGCATGTTCCTTGAGATCGGCATCCAGTAGCCGCGACAAGGGGTGTGCTCCGAGGCTCTCCCAAAAGTCATTGGGGGAGAGCTGGCTTATGACGTCGTCTGCGCCCGCGCGCGCCACGAGCCCTCTTTGGAAGGTTGCGCACAAGTCGCGCGTGAGGGCTTCCGTGTAGGAGGGCTGTACCCGGCCGAGCACATCGGAGGCCTGGGGCCCGTAGGCGTCGATGGCGTCATGCATGGGTGTGCCCCGGTTCGTATCCTTGCGCGTCGCTGTCTCTCTGTTCGGTGCCGGGAGCCCCGGTCCGCACACCCCGTGGTTTTACAAGGCGCCTTGTCGGGCGCGCCTGCCATGTCCTTCGGACGCGATCATTGTTGGATGGACTGATTTTCAATAGGTGACGCTTCCTTGCTTGTCAAGAAAAGATCCCCGGAGGATCTTGGGAAAATCGGGCGCGCGGACGCCAGTCGAGGACCTTCGGGAGATAGGATCGGAGATGTTCTTTCGTGTGCCGTGGATGGTAGCCGGGTGTGTACTCGGGGCGCTTGGTCTCTGAAGCGGCGTAAGGGACGGGCACGCAAGGCAGTACTCACTTGGCCTGCGAACAGGATGCCGGCGCTCGTCGCCGGCAGGTGGGCGGCGTGCACGGCCTGCATAGTCCAGGTATTGCAGGTATGGAAGGCATCGTAGGTGTCGGCGGAGGCGAAGAACAGCCCCCGATGGCCATGGGCCCCGAGGGCCTTGAGCCCGCCGCGCGCCGTATGCGCCAGGGTGCGGTCGAGGAAACCTCGCAGACCCCGCCTGCCGCGTGGTGTGAGATGCAGCCATATCACGTGTTGCGTATCGGCGGGACGTGGCTGCCAGCCCTCGACGTAGACCACGCTCCGCGACGGAAAAAGGGCGGCTAGGCCGGTCAGCGGACCCGGGTGGCGGGCCATGTAATAGCGTCGCTCTCCCCAGCCTATGACCGCGAAAGGATCCCCCGCGAGGCCTGCACGCAGGGGGTAGAGCGCGCCCGAAAGCACGGTTTCCGGGACCACGAGACCCGTATGCCAGCCCTCGCGCAGCACGCCCAGGGGCGGACCTGAGGCGAGCCCGTGCGGAGTTGGGGTACGTACTGAGGGGCGCGCGCAGGCGCTGAGCAAAAGGATGGTCACGGCGATGGCAGGTGCCAGAGCGTGGCGGCGCACGCCGTACTGTGATGCGCACGCCGCCTGCCTCTTGGTGTTAGGCACCTTCTGACCATCTCGGATCGAGGTGCCTCTCGGGCTCCAATCAACGCATGATGGGCTGTCATTCACCGCGCCCCTCCAGGGCCTCCAGGGTTCGGCCTGCGGGCTCCACTGGGTAAAGGCGCGTCACCCAGGCACCCACCAAAGCGACCCCGGCCATGAGGATCAAGACATTCGCGAGCCCCAAGGCATTCTCGAGGCGCGGGAAGAGGATGGCCGATATCGCGGCGCCCAGGCGTGAGACGGCCGTAGCAAGGCCGCCTGCGCTCGCGCGTAATTCGGTCGGGAATATCTCTACGGCCAGTGCCATGGCAGTCACCCCCGGACCGATGCCTGTCCCTAGGGAATAGACAGCGGAGCCTGCGTAGACGTTCAATGCCTCATGGAAGGCGATACCGAACGCAAACACGATCAGCCCTGCGCTCATGAGTATGAATCCGGCAAACTGCAAGGGGATGCGACCCCAGCGGTCCAGGCGCTTGTAGATGAACAGGATGCCGAGTGTCGATACCAATAGGAAGGCGGCATTGATCGCGGAGGCGGCGGTGTTGTTGCCCGCCAGCCCTTGCATGCGCAGAACGAGCGGAAAGTAGAGACCGATACCAAGGCCCACGATATCGAGACAGGTCCAGGGAATGAGGCTCAAGGCAAGCCTCGCGCGCCAAGGGGCGCGCAGTAGGTCACGCAGTGGCCGCCGCGTTCCTTCGAAGCCCGTGAGCGCTTGATCGATTTGTAGGGTACTCCAGTCGGGGTGCAGCCGCCGCAGGGCCTCGTCGGCTTGCACACGTCGGCCATGACGGGCGAGCCAGCGTGGCGATTCCGGGATGCGGCGGCGCAACCACAGTAATACCAGCGCCGGCAGCAAGGCAGCGCCGAGCATGAACCGCCAGGAGTCGGGTCCGATAGCAAGCAACGCGAGCCCCAAGACAGTCGAGGCCAGGGCCCCGAGGTACCACGCGACATTGATGCCCGCGAACCCTCGTCCGCGCGCGTCTTGGGCGCTATATTCGGCGACGACCGTGGCTACCAGCGGGTAGTCCATGCCGATGGCGAGCCCGACTATGAAGCGGCCGAACCAGAGACTGGTGAGGCCCATACTGGCGGCGCTTGCCAGCGCCCCGAGCGCGTACAAGGCCACATTGGGAAGGAGCAAGGCGCGGCGCCCGAAACGGTCGACCATGCGGCCGCCCACGAGGCCACCCACGAGCGACCCGATAAGGGCCGCGGCCATGAGGTTCCCGATCGCCCCGGCGTCGAGGCGCCAGTCGGCCCGCAGGGGCAGCAAGGCGATCGCCATAATGCTGAGGTCGAAGCCGTCGAGAAACATTCCAAGGCTCGCCGCCCGCACCGCCTGTCGCGCGAGGCGGTCGGGGCGCGCGTGCGCGCCCGGGGCCTCCCCGGTCTGTACGGGCTGCGTCGTGCTCGTGGTCTCGTTATTGTTGCCAGGATCGGCCACTTCACCCCCCTCCTAGTGGTGTCCGCGCAGGCGGGCAGTCTATCAAAACTCGCGGAACGGGTATGCGGGCGGGTGCAGGACCGATGGCCGCGCAGAGGCGTTGGGATTTCCGTTACGGCGTACGCCTCTTGCGGTCCCAGCGAAACCCGCGCGCGATTTGCGTGGCGATGGCTGGATATTCCGCGCGCATTTCACGCGCGCTCGTCTGCGCAGGCGAGGGCGGGGCCGGTCTTTCGTGCGGCGGTGCGATCGTATGGTGAGCGCGCGTGACGCTAGTCCCGCGGGATGCGGGCTGTTATCCTAAGGGCCGTGTGCCGGGGCCTAAGAAGCCCGGTGCCGTGACTCGCGGCGGCGGCCGATCCGGCGCGAGCGTTTGTATTGGGAAATGCGGATGAGATTCGAGGCCTTGGTGGCGGCACTGAAAAAGCAATGGATTGCCGAGCGGACGCGCTGCCAGAGTTGCGGGATGCCAGTCATCTACGACAAGAAGCATCGACCGGGCAGCCCTTATTGCAGCTATTGCCATGACGGCGAGTCCTTCGTGAAGGAGATGGGGCTTGCCGAGATGCGCTCGCGCGTCCGACAACTCCTCGAGACACGCAAGGCCTCGCCCTTGGTGCGTTTTTATATGCACTGGCGACTCGCCACCCTGAGACGCTGGCGAAAATCCGACGGCCTGCGCTGACGTGACTGCTCCCCACCCTAATGGGCCATAGGCCATCCGGCCTACAATGTACGGCCCACAATGACGGCGGGGTTTTACGGCGCTGCAGGATAAATGGTATCGGTGCCGGTTTCGCCGTGCCCAGATTCTGGGCGCGGCTCCCCGAAAGTGTGCGGTGCGCGCCCTCGCAGCGGCGCAAAAAGGGCGTCCCGGCGTGGTTTCGGGCCTCGCAGGGCCTGGCATGTCGCTTTCCTCATGCAGCAGGGCGACAGACCGTCGCATCGGTCGATTCCTGAGGTGCTGCATGGATCGCCCCGCTTCGGTCATAAAAACGCCCGGCAAGACCGCCGAAGCTTACACACAACTCCTCTTGGGCGTACTCGCCATGATGTCCATATCGGGCGCGCAATGTACCTGGACGCTGTTTGTAAGCCCGCTCCAGCCTGCGCTCGGCGCGAGCTTAGCCGCCGTCCAGGTTGCGTTCTCCTTATTCGTAGTCCTCCAGACGTTTCTGTCGCCGCTGCAAGGATTCTTGGTTGACGGTCTGGGTCCTCGCCCGCTGCTGTCGATAGGCGCAAGCCTGATGATGGTAAGCTGGGTGGTGGCCGCGCACGCCGAGAGTCTGGGCCTCCTCTACGCGCGCTACGGGGTCCTCGGAGGACTGGGTAGCGGCATCATCTACGTCGGGGTCATGGGTCTCGCGGTGTCTTGGTTTCCGGATCGGCGGGGTTTTGCGGCGGGGGTCGCGGCCGCAGGCTGTGGCATGGGCGCGATTCTTACCACATTTCCGATTGCGTCAATGATTCACGAGGATGGTTACCGTTACACCCTGGTTGTATTCGGTATCGCCCAGGGGCTCGTGGCGTGGCTCGCCGCCCAAGGCTTGCGCCTTCCGCGTGCTGCGGCAGACCTCAATGGTGGGGTCGCCCCCAAGGGTCCGATGGCGGCGCAACAGGGGTGGGCACCGATTCGCGTGATGCTGCAAAGCCCTAACTTCATGGCCATAGCCTTTGGGCTGGAGGCGGTGGCCGTGGCCCTCTTGCTGCGCGAGAGCCACGATGCGGCGGCTTTTATTCTCTGATCGGGTGTGGTCTTTTTTGGGTGGGGTGAGATCTTTGCTCTGTTTCCGGCCACGCTGATCGATACGTTCGGGGGCGTGAACGCAACCACGAAATACGGGTTTTTGTATATGGCGCAGGGTGTGGGCGCGCTGGCCGGCGGCCCTGGTCTATGAGCGGGAACATGGCTGGACTCCGCTTTTTGTAGCGGTCGTGGCGCTCGACGGTGTGGCGGCGGTGCTCGCCCTCAAGGTCTTGTGGCCGCTGCGCCGACGCTACTTGGCGCGAAGTTCGCGGGTGTCGGCGCCAAAACCCACGGCGTGATGAGATGGCCGCGCCGGCGCAAAAAGCTGTTACGACCCCGCGCCCTGACGACCGTCCGTGCGCGCCCCGGAATAAGCGAGCGGCTTTACTCTCCATCTCCAACGTGAGCACCGCCAATTTCGACACCAATGCCTACGGGGTGGCAGCCGGCATCGATAACCGCGTCGAGGTCTCGGTCGCCCAACAGAGCCTCGATGTCGGTAATGCCCCCGTCACTGGTGTCTTTGCCCCTGCTACGGTGGGCGCTACGCTCACTCAGGACATCATCGGTGTCAAGGTGCGGGTGCTCGGGAATGCGCTCGCCCAGGGGACATGGCTGCCGCAGATCGCGGTAGGCGCCCAGTATCACCACAACGAGAGTGGGGCCCTGATGGACGCGCTCGGACTCGGCACCAAGGCGAGCGGCACGAGCTATTATCCGGCGCTCACCAAGGTGCGGCTGAAGGGTCTGTTGGGGCATGTCACCGTGGCGGACTTCACGCTCGATGCCACGCGCGCCAACTATAACGGCCTGTTCGGCTTCCAGGGTGCGAACAATCCGAGCTACCACGACGAGCCCGAGATCTCGGCGGGGGTCTTCCTGGATCCCCATGTCGTGGTCGGCGGGGAATACCGGGCCATGCCAAGAGCCATGAAGCGTGGTACGGCAAGCCCGGACAACGCCTGGAAGGATGTGTTCGTGGCCTATGTCCCCAACAAGAGCGTCTCGCTCACCTTGGCCTATGGCATGCTCGGGCATATCGCCGGTATCCCCAACTCCAACGGGCTCTATACCTCCGTGACCGCGAGCTTCTAGAGGCGGAGAGTGGCGGAGAGCGATCGTGTGCTGGGAGGGGTGCGATCGCTCTTTGGAGCCGGTCCTGGCTTGGCATCGGAACCGCGCAAATTGCCGAGATGACGTCCCTCGCTGGCACGAAGATCATTGTTGGACCGTTTGGCGATAGGGTCCCCGGGGGCCGCGGTCGGCTGTGGCGGGCATGCGCTGGTAGTCTTTCCGGTGATGAGGGCGGCGAGGGACGCGGCGGGCGGTGCGGTTGATGTGGATTAGCTTTCTGCGAGCCGGACGGGGCTGGGGTCGGGGGTGGCGTCTGCCGGCGGCGCGGGCCTCGCCTTTGGCGTGGGGGCCCTTTATGGTATTCTGCGCGACTGTTTCGAACGCCCCATAAAGAGGTCCTTAAGGTCGCGTCGCGGCCCAAATCCAATGGATCAATTCGCCAAAGAAACTATCCCCGTCAATCTCGAAGAGGAGATGCGTCAGTCCTATCTTGATTACGCCATGAGCGTGATCGTAGGACGCGCCCTCCCGGATGTGCGGGACGGTCTGAAGCCCGTCCATCGACGCGTACTATTCGCCATGCGCGAACTGAGCAACGACTGGAACCGTCCTTACAAGAAGTCGGCGCGCGTGGTGGGCGATGTCATCGGTAAGTATCACCCGCACGGTGACACTGCGGTCTACGACACCATCGTGCGCATGGCCCAGACCTTCTCCATGCGTTATCCCCTGGTCGATGGCCAGGGAAACTTCGGATCCGTGGACGGGGATGCGCCCGCCGCCATGCGTTACACCGAGATCCGCATGGCGCGTATCGCCCACGATCTCCTTGCCGACCTCGACAAGGAGACGGTTGACTTCACGCCGAATTACGACGGATCGGAGCACGAGCCGTCGGTGCTGCCAACGGCCTTGCCGAATCTCCTCGTGAACGGCTCCTCGGGGATCGCGGTCGGCATGGCGACCAATATCCCGCCGCACAACCTCACCGAGGTGGTGAATGCGCTGCTCGCACTGATCGTCGACCCCGATCTCTCGGTCGAGGCCCTGATGACTTATATCCCAGGCCCCGATTTTCCGACCGCCGCCATCATCAACGGCAGCGCCGGGATCCGCGAGGCCTACGCCACCGGGCGGGGCAAGATCTATGTGCGCTCGCGCGTGGAGATCGAGGAAGAGCGCCCCGGGCACCGTCAGGCCTTGATCGTCACCGAGCTTCCCTATCAGGTCAACAAGGCCAGACTGCTCGAAAAGATCGCCGAGTTAGTCAAAGAAGGCCGCCTCGATGGTATCGCCGAGCTGCGTGACGAGTCTGATAAGTCGGGCATGCGCATGGTCATCGAGTTGAAGCGCGGCGAGAACGCTGAAGTCATTCTGAACAACCTCTATCAGCAGACCGCTCTACAGACCGTGTTCGGCATCAATATGGTGGCCCTCGAGGAGGGGCAACCGCGGCTTATGAACCTGCCGCAGATATTGAAGGCCTTTCTCAGTCACCGGCGCGAGGTGGTCACGAGGCGCACGCTCTATGAGTTGCGCAAATCGCGGGAGCGGGCCCATATCCTCGAGGGCCTCGCCGTCGCGCTCGAGAATATCGACGCCATGATCGATCTGATCAAGGCTGCGCCGGATCCGACTGGCGCCCGGCAGGCCTTGCTTGCGCGCGCCTGGTCCGCGCGCTTCGTGGCGGAGCTCTTGCGTCACGCGGGTCCGCACTCGCGCCTCGAGGGATTGCCCTTGGACGTGGGCCTGGTCGATGACCGCTATGTACTGACCGAGACGCAGGCGCAGGCCATCCTGGATCTGCGACTCCATCGCCTGACGGGTCTTGAGCGCGAAAAGATCCATGAGGAGTATCAGGAGATCTTGCGCAAGATCGAGGGTCTGTCCGAGATCCTGCGCAGCGACACGCGGCTTTTAGAGGTCGTGGCCGAGGAGCTCGCGGCGATCAAGACCCAATATGGGGACGGGCGTCGCACCGAGATCCTTGCCGGCCGCCTGGATTTGAGTCGCGAGGACCTGATCGCGCAGGAGGCGGTCGTCGTCACCTTGTCGCACGCAGGTTATGTGAAATGCCAGCCGCTCGCCGATTACCGGGCGCAGCGGCGCGGGGGCAAGGGACGCAGTTTCGGGCGTATGCGCGAGGAAGACTTCGTGGATCGCCTGGTGGTCGCGAACACGCATGACACCGTACTTTGCTTCTCGAACCGCGGCAAGGCCTATTGGCTCAAGGTCTACGACCTGCCGCAGACCGGCCACGGCGCCCAAGGGCGCCCGATCGTGAACTATCTGCCGCTTGGCGAGGGGGAGAAGCTCACGGCGATCCTGCCGCTTGCGGACTTCAAGGAAGGGAAGTCGGTGTTTATGGCGACCTCGGACGGGACCGTGAAAAAAACCCCCCTGGCCGATTTCTCGCGCCCGCGCACGAGCGGGATCGTGGCCATCGATCTGGTCGGCGACGATGTCCTGGTGGGTGCGGGCATCGCCCAGGGCAATAATGATATCCTTCTTTTCAGCAACGGCGGCAAGGCGGTGCGGTTCCAGGAAACGGACGTCCGATCCATGGGTCGTAACGCCCGCGGGGTGCGTGGCTTGAGCCTGCGCGAAGGCCAGCGGGTCGTGTCCTTGATGATCGTGGATCCGGGGACGGGCGACCAGGCGGTGTTGATCGCGAGTGAGAAGGGCTATGGCAAGCGCACGCTCTTTTCGGAGTTTCCGCGCCATAACCGCGGCGGCCAGGGGGTCATCTCCATGCAGGTGACCGAGCGCAATGGCGCGATCGTGGGTGCGGTCCTCGCGGGCGATGAGGATGAGGCCATGATGATCACAGACGCAGGGAGCCTAATCCGCATGCGCGCCCGCGAGATATCCCTGCAAAGCCGTAACACGCAGGGCGTGCGTTTGATGGGGCTGGACGCGAACGAGCGTCTGGTGGGCGTGGAGAAGATCGAGGAGGCGGCGGCGCTTGGTAACGGAGACGCCGAGGCCGAAACACAGGCGACGGACTCAGGTGACGACGATGGCGCGGATATTTAATTTCGGGGCAGGTCCGGCGGTTATGCCGCAGGCGGTTTTGCGTAAGGCGCAAGAGGAGCTCGTCGACTGGCATGGCAGTGGCATGTCGGTCATGGAGATGAGCCATAGGGGTAAGGAGTTTCTGGATATCGCGTCGCGCGCGGAGTCCACGCTGCGCGCCCTCATGGGGATACCGGACTCCTACAAAGTCCTGTTCCTGCAGGGCGGTGCCTCACTGCAATTTGCCATGGTGCCTATAAACCTGCTGCGCGGCAAACAGCGCGCCGACTATATCCATACCGGCGAATGGTCCAAGAAGGCGATTGCCCAGGCGCAGCACTTTTGCGAAGTCAACGTCGCGGCCAGCGGCGAGGCGCACGGTTTCACGGACATCCCCGCGGTCGCCGACTGGCGCCTGGATCCCAAGGCCGCCTATCTGCATTACACCCCCAACGAGACCATAGGCGGGGTGGAGTTTCCCTTCATCCCTGACGCGGGTGCGGTGCCGCTCGTGGCCGACATGTCTTCGACCATACTGTCGCGGCCCATCGATGTGAGCCGCTTCGGATTGATCTATGCCGGGGCGCAGAAGAATATCGGGCCGTCGGGTCTTACGGTTGTGATCGTGCGTGAGGACCTCGTGGGGCAGGCGCTTCCCGGGATGCCGACCATGCTCGATTACCAGATCCATGTCGAGAACGATTCCATGTACAACACCCCTCCGACCTTCCCGATCTATATGGCCGGGCTGGTCTTCGACTGGTTGCAAGACCAGGGCGGGCTTGTCGGCATGGCGCGCATCAATGAGCGCAAGGCCCGGCTTTTGTATGACGCCATCGACGGCTCGGGCGGCTTTTATGTCTGCCCGGTAGCCAAGGATTGTCGCTCGTGGATGAATGTCCCCTTCACCCTGAAAGACCCCGGTCTCGACGAGGCCTTTCTCAAGGAGTCGCGGCAGGCGGGTCTCTTGCAGCTGAAGGGACATCGATCGGTGGGGGGCATGCGCGCCAGCATCTATAACGCCATGCCCGAGGAGGGTGTGGCGGCGCTCGTCGATTTTATGCGGGACTTCGCGCGGAGACGCGGCTGATGTTCAAGGTCCGGACGCTCAACCAGATTTCGCCGCTTGGCCTCGCGCGTTTCGATGCGCAGCGCTTTCAGGTGGGCGCCGATGTCGAGGACCCCGACGCCATTCTGCTGCGTTCGTTCAATATGCACGACATGCCTTTGCCGGCGCGACTGAAGGCGGTCGGGCGCGCGGGGGCGGGGGTGAACAACATCCCGGTCGCGGCCTTGAGTCAGCGCGGGATCCCGGTGTTCAACGCCCCCGGCGCCAACGCCAATGCCGTCAAGGAACTGGTCGTGGCGGGGCTCCTCATCGCCGCGCGTAATCTGTGTGGGGCTTGGGAATTCGCCTCCGGCCTCGAGGGCACGGATGCGGAGATCAGCCGCGCGGTCGAGGCCGGCAAGAAGGCCTACGCGGGCAGCGAGCTGCCGGGCAAGGTCTTGGGCGTCGTGGGGCTGGGCGCGATCGGGCGCATGGTCGCCCATGCGGGTCTCTTGCTCGGCATGAAGGTCGTAGGCTTCGATCCGGAACTCACCGTGGAGGGGGCCTGGCAGCTCTCGGCGGACGTCCAGAAGGCGGCGAGCGTTGCGGATTTGCTGCGCCGCGCGGATTTTGTGAGCTTTCATGTGCCGCTGGTCGATGCCACGCGCCACATGATCGATGGGAAGACCGTAGGCCTGCTCAAGCCCACTGCGACCGTCCTCAATTTTGCGCGCGAGGGGGTCGTGGACGATGATGCGGTGGTGGCCGCGCTCGATGCCGGGCACCTGCACGCCTACCTGTGCGATTTTCCGACGAACCGTTTGAAGAACCATCCCAAAGTTGTGGTCTTGCCGCACTTGGGTGCCTCGACCCAGGAGGCCGAGGATAATTGCGCGATCATGGTGGCCGAGGAGCTGCAGGACTTTCTCGAGCACGGGAACGTCCGGAATTCGGTGAACTTCCCGGAAGTCGTGGTGGCGCGGGAAGGGGCATGCCGGCTCGTGGTGGCCAATGCCAACGTGCCGAACATGGTGGGCCAGATCTCGACGGCCATGGCGCGCGCCGGACTCAATATCCATAATCTCGTCAATAAGTCGCGGGGTGATCTGGCCTACACGCTGGTCGATCTCGACAGCGCGCTGCCCGACGCGGTGTATGGCGAGATCGCAGCCATTCCGGGCGTGATGTCGGCCCGCAAGATTTCGGCCTGAAGCCATGTCCGAGCGCGCCGACGATCCGCAGTGGCGACTCGATGAGCGCCGTGCGCGGATAGACGCCATCGATGAAAAGCTCCAGGAGTTGCTCGTCGAGCGCGCGCACGCCGCCCAGGCCATCGCAAAAATCAAAGAATCCGCCGCCGGCGAGCCCGTGTTCTATCGGCCGGAGCGCGAACGTCAGGTGTTGGCGAAGGTCCGCGCGCGCCATCAGGGGCCGCTGCCGGAAGCTGACGTCCTGCGCATCTTCCGGGAGATCATGGGGGCCTGTCTGGCCCTCGAGCATACCCTGACCGTGGCGTATTTCGGGCCCGAGGGAAGCTTTACGGAGGCGGCCCTGCGCAAGCACTTCGGGGGCGCGGTCGCGGCGGTGCCGGTGGCCACGATCGCCGAGGTGTTCCGCGTCATCGAGGCCAAGACCGCGGATTTCGGGGTCGTGCCGGTCGAGAACTCGGCGGAAGGGATCGTGAGTCACACGCATGACTTGCTCATGCGTTCGCCGCTTGTGATCGTAGGCGAGGTCGTGCTGCGGGTCCATCATCAGCTGCTCTCTCGCGCGGGCGCCCTCGACGAGATCGAACGGGTGGCCGCCCATCCCCAGGCGCTCGCCCAATGCCGGGAATGGATAGAGCGCCACCTGCCGCATTGCGAGCAAGTGGCGGTGTCGAACAACGCCGAGGCTGCGCGCCGCGCGGTCGATGAGCCCAAGCTCGCGGCCATTGCTTCGCGCGAGGCGGCCGCCCACTGGGGTGTGCCGATCCTGGCGTCAAACATCGAGGACACGCCCGACAACGCCACGCGGTTTTTTGTGATCGGGCGCAGTCCCGTGGGCGCGAGTGGGCAGGACAAGACCAGCCTTTTGCTCACAGCCCCGCACACCCCCGGTTCCTTGCACGCATTGCTCGAGCCGTTCGCCCGTCGCGGCATCAGCCTCCTGCGCATCGAGTCGCGGCCGGCCCGCCGCGCGCTTTGGGAGTATGTGTTTTTCGTGGATGTTGCAGGCCACGAGAAGGATCCGGCGATCCAGGAGGCGCTGGCCGAGCTCGAGCGTGACGGCAGGGTCGTGCGACGCCTCGGGTCTTATCCCCAGGCCGTCTAGGACGGAACCAACCCGATCTCGGATGATGATGAGAGAGCAATCTAATGGCGTGTGATCCCCTGATCTTGGCGGTCCCCGGCGTCCGTGGCCTCGTGCCGTATCAGCCGGGCAAGCCCATAGAAGAGCTCGAACGCGAGCTGGGCGTGACGGGGGCGATCAAGCTTGCGTCCAACGAGAACCCCTATGGCCCCGGTCCCAAGGCGCGGGCCGCCGCCAGCGCCGCGCTTGCGCAGATGGAGCGCTACCCCGACGGCGGCGGCTTCGCCCTGAAACAGGCCTTGGCGCGGCGCCTTGGGGTCTCGGAGCGGCAGATCACTCTCGGCAACGGATCCAACGACGTCCTGGAGCTGGTTGCGCGCACGTTCCTCTCTCCGGGAGAGACCGCCATCTGCGATCAGTACGCCTTCGCCGCCTACCCGATCAGCGTGCGGGGCCTCGGGGCGCAGATGATCCAGGTGCCGTCGCGCGATTATGCCCACGACCTGGAGGCGATGGCCGCGGCCTTGAGCCCGAGCGTGCGCATGGTATTCCTTGCCAACCCCAATAACCCGACCGGGACGTGGTTCGGCCGGGAGGCGCTCGCCGCTTTTCTTGCGGTCGTACCGAAGTCCACCATCGTGGTGCTGGACGAGGCCTATCGGGAATATGTCGCCGATGCGGATCACCCGGACGGCTGCGCGTCGCTGGCGCACCACCCGAACCTGGTCGTCGTGCGCACCTTTTCCAAGATCCATGGGCTTGCGGGTCTGCGCGTCGGTTACGCCGTGTCGGACGCCGCGCTTGCGGAGCTCATGAATCGGTTGCGCCAGCCCTTCAATGTGAATCTTGTCGCCCAGGCGGCGGCCGTGGCGGCGCTCGACGATGACGACTATGTGGAGCGGATGCGGGCGGCCAACACCGCCGAGCGGGCAGCGCTCGTGCGTGCTCTCGGGGGCATGGGTCTTGCGGTCCTGCCGTCGGCCGGCAATTTCGTGTGTGCCGAGGTGGGGGATGCCGCGCGCATTTACGAGGCCTTGCTGCGCCAGGGGGTCATTGTGCGGCCACTCAAGCCCTATGGCATGCCGCGGCATCTGCGGATCACGGTCGGCCGTCCCGAGGAAAACGCACGCCTTTTGCCCGCCCTGGCCGAAGCGGTGAGGGTCCGGTGAGCCGGGATGGGCGGTCGCCCATGCGCGCCCAGAGGCGGCTTGCGATCGTGGGTGTGGGTCTCATGGGCGGCTCGCTGGCCGCGGCCTTGCGGGAGGCGGGTTTCGCCGAACGGATCGTGGGCGTGGATGCCGATCCGGCGGCCCTGGAAGAGGCGCGCTCGCGCGGTTTGATCGATGAGGCCCGGGGCCTGGAGGCGGCGGTGGGCGACGCCGATATCGTGGTGCTCGCGACCCCGCTCGGCACTCTGCCGGATCTCTTGGCGTGTGTGGCGCGTGGTGCGGCTCCCGAGGCGATCATCACGGACATGGGCAGCGCCAAGGGGCCCTTGGCCGCCATCGGGCGGGATCTGGGCCTGGCGCGCTATGTGCCCGGTCATCCCATGGCCGGCAGCGAGTGCTCGGGCCCCGCATCCGCGCGCGCCGACCTCTTCGCCGGGCGCAGCGTCATATTGACCCCGACCGAGATCACGGCCGAGGACGCCGTGGACTCGGTGCGGGCGATGTGGGCGGCAGCACACGCCCGCGTGGTCCTCGCCGACCCCACGACCCATGACAGGCTCGTGGCCTACACGAGCCATCTCCCGCACCTGCTCGCCTTCGCCTGCGCGGAACTCCTCGCGGCCGAGGAATCGCCCGTGGTGCTTGCGCCTTTCGTAGGCAGCGGGCTTAAGGACTTTTTGCGCATCGCAGGCAGCGATCCCCTGATGTGGAGGGACGTGTGCGCGGCCAATGCTACGTTCCTTGGGCCCGCGCTCGCGGCCTTCGCCGAGCATTTGGCGCGCTTGAGTGACCAGCTCGCACGCGGCGATTTCGAGGGGCTCATGGGACATTTCACGAACGCCCGCGCGTTTCGTGCCGACTTGATGAGGGAGATCGCCAATGGCGAGCATTGATTACACGGTGAGGGCACAGGGGCCGCTATCCGGGACCATTACCGTGGCGGGCGACAAGTCGATCTCACACCGCGCGGTGATCCTGGGCGCCCTGGCTCAGGGGCGCAGCGAGATCACGGGTCTCTTGGAGGGTGAGGATGTCCTGGGGACGATCGCTGCCTTTCGGGCGCTCGGGGTCTCGATCGAAGGCCCGCATGAAGGCCGCCTGGTGGTGGACGGCGTGGGTCTGCATGGCCTGCAGGCCCCGGTCAGACCCTTGGATCTCGGCAACTCGGGCACCAGCATGCGACTCTTGGCGGGTCTCTTGTCGGCGCAACCCTTCGGCACACGCCTTGTGGGCGACGAATCACTCATGCGCCGTCCCATGGAACGGGTGGCGGCACCGCTGCGGATGATGGGGGCTGTGATCGAGACCGGGGAGGGCGGGCGGCCGCCCCTCCATATCGTGGGTGGCCGCGCACTGTCGGGTATCGAATACCGCCTGCCGGTGGCGAGCGCCCAGGTGAAATCCGCCATCCTTTTGGCGGGTCTCTATGCGCACGGGCGCACGACCGTGATCGAGCCCGCGCCGAGCCGCGACCATAGCGAACGCATGCTGGCGGGCTTCGGTTATCCCGTGACGCGCAGTGGCGCCACAGTGTCGCTCGAGGGGGGGCAGGGCCCCTTGCACGCGGTCCGTCTCGATGTCCCGGCGGACCTGTCGTCGGCGGCCTTTTTCCTGGTCGCAGCCAGCATAGTCCCGGGGTCCTGCGTGCGACTCAAGCGGGTCGGGATCAATCCCACGCGCCGCGGGGTCATCGACATCTTGCGGGCCATGGGGGCGCGTATCGAGCAGGAAAACGAGGTCGTGGAAAGCGGCGAGCCGGTCGCTGATCTCGTCGTGCACGCCAAACCCCTGCAGGGTATCGCCATACCGCCGGAACTCGTCCCTCTGGCCATAGACGAATTCCCGGCCCTGTTCGTGGCCGCCGCCTGCGCCGAGGGCATCACGACTTTGCGCGGCGCCGAGGAGTTGCGGGTCAAGGAAAGCGATCGCCTGGCCGTCATGGCGCGCGGTCTGAAGGCGCTCGGCATCGCCGTGGAGGAGCGTCCGGATGGTCTTACAATCCGAGGCGGTGGGCTGTCCGGTGGCGTGATCGACTCCGGAGGCGACCACCGTGTCGCCATGGCCTTTGCGGTCGCGGGTCTGCGCGCGACCGCACCGGTTCGTGTGCGCGACTGCCGTAATGTGGCAACCTCGTTTCCGGGTTTCGTGGCCTGCGCGCGGGCGGTCGGATTCGATCTCGAGACCACCGTGTCATGATACCGGTGCTCGCCATCGACGGTCCCTCGGGCTCCGGCAAGGGCGCGGTCGGCATGGCGGTCGCCGCACGACTCGGCTGGCACTACCTCGATAGCGGGGCGGTCTACCGGGCCTTGGGGCTTGCCGCCGCGTGGGGGGGTATCGCCTGCGATGACGAGGCGAGCCTGCGCGATCTCGCGGCCACGCTCGACCTGCGTTTCGTCGCGGCCGCCGGCGACGAGCCCGCAGTGTTCGCCAACGGACGCGAATGCGGTGCCTTGCTGCGCAGCCCTGAGGCCGCCAATGCCGCCTCCCGGCTCGCCGCCCTGGGGTCCGTGCGCGAAGCCCTGCTGGACCGTCAGCGCGTGGCGCGCCGGCCGCCAGGGCTCGTGGCCGATGGTCGCGACATGGGCAGCCATGTGTTTCCCGACGCCTTTTTGAAGGTGTTCCTCACGGCGAGCGCCGAGGTCCGAGCCCAGCGGCGCTATGATCAGTTGAAGGCGAAAGGCTTCGGTGTTACGCTTTCGCAGCTTATACAGGAGATTCGGGAGCGGGACGAGCGGGATGCCAGCCGCGCCGTCGCACCGCTCAAGCCCGCAGGGGATGCCGTCGTGCTTGACTCGTCGGCCCTGGGCCTACAGGAAGTGGTTGACCGGGTGCTCGCCATGGCGAAAAGCCGGCAGTGACTTTTATCCCTCCGCCGAATCGAAGATCAATCGTCCGGCTACCTTTGCCGGCCAACCCGCTCCGCTTTTTGGGGCCTAGACGCCAGAGAGATTCATGAGCCAAAGCTTTGCCGAATTGTTTGAAGAGAGCATGCAGTCCTGTCAGATGCGTCCCGGCAGCCTCGTTGTGGGCGAGGTCGTGTATGTCGACGACGAGGTCGTGGTGGTCAACGCCGGCTTGAAGTCGGAAGGCGTGATCCCGACAGAACAGTTCCGCAACGCCACAGGCGAGATCGGCGCCAAGGTCGGTGACCGGATCGAGGTGGTCATCGAATACATGGAGGACGGCTTCGGCCAGACCCGTCTGTCACGCGAGAAGGCCTGTCGCGTGAAGGCCTGGGATGTGCTGGAAGAGGCCTTCGAGAAGCAGAGCGTCGTGACCGGTATCATGACCGGCAAGGTCAAGGGCGGCTTCACCATTGCTATCGACACCATCCGGGCCTTCCTGCCGGGCTCACTGGTCGATGTGCGTCCGGTGCGCGATCCGTCCTACCTCGAAGGCAAGGAACTCGAGTTCAAGGTCATCAAGCTCGACCGCAAACGTAACAACGTGGTGGTATCACGGCGCGCGGTCGTGGAAAACGAGATATCGGCCGAGCGCGACCAGCTGCTCGCCAATCTCGAGGAAGGTCAGGTCGTCAAGGGTATCGTCAAGAACCTCACCGATTACGGCGCGTTCGTCGATCTGGGCGGTGTGGACGGTCTCCTGCATATCACCGACCTCGCCTGGAAGCGTGTCAAGCACCCCTCGGAGATGCTCAATATCGGCGATGAGGTGGAAGCCAAGGTCTTGCGCTTCGATCGCGAGCGTAACCGCGTCTCCCTGGGCCTGAAGCAGCTCGGCGACGACCCGTGGGTGGATCTTGCCCGCCGTTACCCGATCGGCACCCGCATTTTCGGCAAGGTCACCAACATCACCGATTACGGCGCTTTCGTCGAGATCGAGGAAGGGGTCGAGGGTTTGGTCCATGTCTCGGAAATGGATTGGACCAACAAGAACGTGCATCCGACCAAGATCGTGCAGCTCGGCGATGAGGTCGAGGCGATGATTCTCGATATCGATGAGGAGCGCCGCCGCATATCGCTTGGCATCAAGCAGTGCCAGCCGAATCCTTGGGAAGAGTTCGCCACTTCGCATAACAAGGGCGATCTCGTGAAGGGTCAGATCAAGTCGATCACCGACTTTGGCGTCTTCGTCGGCCTCGAAGGCGGCATCGACGGCCTGATCCACCTCACCGATCTGTCGTGGAGCCGCGCCGGCGAAGAGGCGGTGCGCGACCTGAAGAAGGGCGACGAGCTGGAGGCGGTGGTATTGGCGGTCGATCCTGAACGCGAGCGGATCTCGCTCGGCGTAAAGCAAATGGAGGGCGACCCCTTCAATAATTACTGCGCCGAACACGGCAAGGGTGCGGTGGTGACGGGGGTCGTGACAGCGGTGGATGCCAAGGGCGCGACCATCAAGCTTTCCGATGACGTCGAGGGTTATCTGCGCGCCGCCGAGGCCTCGCGCGAGCGCATCGAGGATGCGCGTGCGGTCCTGAAGGACGGGGATACGGTCGAGGCCAAGGTCATGACCATAGACCGCAAGAACCGCAAGATTACGTTGTCTGTGCGCGCCAAGGATATGGAACGCGAGAATGAGGCCGTTCAGGAATACACCCGTAAGGCGCCTGTGGCAACCTCGTCTCTGGGTGATAAACTGAAAGAGAAGCTCGGGCAGAAGGAGTGATGGGGCTTTAGCGCGATGACGAAGTCCGAACTCATTCAGAGCCTGGCGGCGACCCAGCCGCAGTTGGATCAGCGGGACGTCGAGCTTGCGGTAAAGGGTCTTTTGGAGCGCATGTCGAGCGCCCTGCAGGCCGGTGAGCGCATCGAGGTGCGGGGATTCGGGAGTTTCTCCCTGCACCACCGTCCGGCGCGGCTCGGGCGCAACCCGAAGACTGGGGTGAGCGTGCAAGTTCCGGATCGTCGCGTCCCGCACTTCAAGCCGGGTAAGGAGTTGCGCGAGCGGGTCGATCAGTAAGCCCATCGCGTGTGGCGCGAGTCAAGAAAGAAGAGCGGCATGGGCGGGGCGCCCGTGCCGTTTTTTTTGCAAGGGGGTAGCCTTCACCATGAAGCGGGTCCTGTATGGCTCGATCGCGATTCTGGTGGTCTTTATCACCCTGGGATTCGCGTATAAGAATGCCGCCGATGTGACGGTGCGTTACTACGGGGGGTTGGCGTGGCAGGCGCCGCTGGCCCTGGTCCTGGTCGTGGTCCTCGTGATGGGCATCATTGTGGGTTTCATGGCGAGCTTGAATCGTCTGGTGCGCCTGCGCCGTCAGCTCGGCGCGGCTCGCAAGCAGGTGCGCCAGATGGAACAGGAGGTCGCGAACCTGCGCGCTTTGCCCATAAAAGATGTTCTTTGAGCATGCCTCGGTACTGATCTGGCTGCTGCTGCCGCTGGCGGCCGGTTCCGGGTGGGTGGCGGCGCGCTACGATCAGCGGCGCCACCGGGCGCGCAAAGATCTGCCGACCGCCTACTTCAAGGGCCTGAATTTCCTCCTGAACGAACAGGCCGACAAGGCCATCGAGATTTTCATTAAAGTCCTGGAGGTCAACTCCGAGACGGTCGAGACCCATCTGGCGCTCGGAAGTCTGTTCCGCAGGCGCGGAGAGGTCGAGCGCGCGATACGCGTCCACCAGAACATCATTGCCCGCCCCGCGCTTGACCGCGACCAACGGGCGCGGGCGCTGCTCGAACTCGGACAGGACTACCTGAAGGCGGGTCTTTTGGATCGCGCCGAGAACCTGTTCCTGGAGCTCGCCGAGATCCGATTGCATAACGAGGAAGCCTTGCGGCTCCTCATGCACATCTACCAGCAGGAGCGGGACTGGGAAAAGGCCATCAGCGTATGCCGCAGGCTGGGGCGTGCCGGGGGCCCCGGATTGAATGACGTGATCGCCCAGTATTATTGCGAATTGGCCGAGGAGGCCTATAAGCGCAACGAGCATGACGTGGCGCGCGAACAAGCCAGACGGGCGCTCCAGAGCGACAAGGCGTGTGTGCGGGCGAGCATGGTTCTTGGTAATATCGAGGCCGATCTCGGTCGCCATAAAGACGCCATCAAGGCCTGGCGGCGCGTCGAGGTCCAAAATCCCCTGTATCTGGGCGAGGTCGCGCAGGCGCTGGCCAAGAGCTACCAGGCGGTGGGCGACGAAGAGGGGCTGTATCGGTTTTTCCAGGAGGCCCTGGGGCGACATCGCGACATCGCGCTCACGCTCGCCTTGGCGGACGTGATCGAGCGTCGCGAGGGTTTGCGCGCCGCGGAGGCCTTCATCGTCTCGTGGCTGCGCAGGCAACCTTCGGTGCGCGGCCTAAACCGGCTCATCGGGCTGCATGTCGAGCAGGCCTCGGGTGAGTCGCGCGAGGATCTCGCGATCTTGAAGGGGATCATCGAAAAGATCGTGGAGGGCCGCAGGCGCTATTTATGTCACCAGTGCGGTTTCTCGGGCCAGTCCTTGCACTGGCAGTGCCCGGGCTGTCATCGCTGGAACACCGTCACGCCATCGGGAGAGGACGATGTCGTTTGAAGACCCGGTCATCATCGTGGCTCTGGATTTTGCGGGTGCGCGCGGTGCGCTCGGTGCGGCGCGCAGTCTCAATCCCGCACAGTGCCGCGTCAAGGTGGGCCTCGAGCTTTTCTGTGCCGAGGGACCGCCTGTGGTCCATGCCTTGCAAGGCCTTGGTTTCCAGGTGTTCCTGGATCTCAAGTTCCATGACATCCCCCATACCGTCGCCCGCGCTTGTGCGCGCGCCGCGGAGCTTGGGGTGTGGATGGTGAACGTGCATGCCCTCGGGGGGCCGCGCATGCTTGAGGCGGCGCGCCGGGCGATTCCCACAGGCGGGCCGCAGCTCGTGGGCGTCACGGTCCTTACAAGCCACAGCCCGGAGGAGGTAGCGGCCTTGGGGTTGGGAGCGAGTGCGGAACGGGTGCGAAGTCTGGCGCGCTCCTGTCATGAGGCGGGGCTCGACGGGGTCGTGTGTTCGGGCCGTGAGGCGTCCGATCTGCAGGATCTGCGCACGGGCGGTTTCGTGCTGGTCACCCCGGGTATCCGCCCCAAGGGCGCGGCGGCCGACGATCAGAGGCGCACGCAGACGATCAGCGAGGCGCTGGCCTCGGGCGCCGACTATCTGGTCATCGGCCGGCCCGTGACGGGGGCGCCGGATCCGGCGGCGGCCCTCGCTGCGTGTCTCGATGAGGTGCGTGCGGCCGGCGCCCGCAGGGCATCGAAAAACCAGGAGCCGTTGTGACGAATTCCCTTTCGGCGGTCTTGGGCCGCATGACCCGCGCGCGGGTAACGGTGGTAGGCGACGTGATGCTGGACCGCTATTGGTACGGGGGCGTGGAGCGTATCTCGCCCGAGGCCCCGGTGCCGGTGGTGGCGGTGGGGCGCGCCGAGGAGCGCCCGGGCGGGGCCGCCAATGTGGCCCAGAATATCGCGGGGCTGGGCGCTCACTGCGCCCTCATCGGGCTCTGCGGTGACGACGCCGCGGCGGATTCGCTTGCGACTCTGCTCGGCGCCTGCGGGGTCGCGCATCGCCTGGTCCGCGACCCCCTGGTCAACACCACTGTGAAGCTGCGCGTCGTGTCGCGCAACCAGCAGCTGATTCGTATCGATTTCGAGACCCAGGCCACCCCCGACGGTTGCCGCGATCTGGTCGCCGCTTACAAGGAAGGCTTGAGCGATGCCGGGGCCGTGATCGTGTCCGACTATGGAAAGGGGGGGCTGAATCATGTGCGTGATATCGTCGCTTTCGGCCGCAAGGCGGGCCTGCCGGTGGTGGTCGATCCCAAGGGCGACGATTACAGTCCTTATCGCGGCGCCACCCTCATCACACCCAACCGCAAGGAGTTCGAGCAGGTGGCGGGGCGCTTCCAGGACGAGGATGGCCTCGAACGCAAGGCGCGCGGCCTGATCGAAGAACTGGCGCTGGAGGCCTTGCTCGTCACGCGCAGCGAGGAGGGCATGACATTATTCGAGCGCAACGGGCCGCGTACCCATGTGCCGGCAAAGGCCCATGAGGTCTACGATGTGACCGGGGCGGGCGACACGGTGATTGCGATGGTGGGCGCGGCGCTGGCCGCGCAAGCGAGCCTGCTTCAGGCCATACACATCGCCAACGCCGCGGCCGGTATCGTAGTCGGGCATTTGGGGGCAGTGGCTGTGCCGCGCGAGGAGCTCTCGCGAGCCTTGGCTTTGGAGGATGGAGCATGATCGTAGTCACAGGCGGGGCTGGCTTCATAGGCTCCAACATCGTCAAGGGATTGAATGAGCGCGGTCGGCACGACATCGTCGTCGTCGACAATCTGGAGCACGGCGACAAGTTTCTGAATCTCACCGATTGCGAGATTGCCGATTATCGGGACAAGCGGGATTTCTTGTCGGATATCGAGAAGGGTGCCTATGCAGGCCGTGTCGAGGCGATATTTCATGAGGGCGCGTGTTCAGACACCATGAACCACGACGGTCTCTACATGATGCGCAATAATTTTGAGTATTCGAAGACCTTACTTGCGTTTTGCGAGCGCGAGGGCGCGCAGTTCCTGTACGCCTCGTCCGCCTCGGTCTATGGCGCGGGCCGCGTGTTCCGCGAGGTGCGCGATGTCGAATCTCCGTTGAACGTCTATGGTTACTCGAAGTTTTTGTTCGATCAGTACGTGAGACAACAGGCGCGCCTTGCCTGTCAGGTAGTCGGGTTCCGGTACTTCAACGTGTACGGACCGCGCGAGCAACACAAGGGCCGCATGGCGTCGGTCGCCTACCATTTTTTCCATCAATACAGGCAGACCGGTCAGGTGCGCCTGTTCGGCGCCAGCGGCGGCTATGCGCCCGGTGAGCAGCGCCGCGACTTCGTGTCGGTGGAAGATGTGGTGAAGATCAATCTCCATTTCTTCGATCACAAGAATGAGAGCGGCATCTATAATGTAGGCACCGGTCGCGCGCAGACCTTCAATGAGGTGGCCGCAGCGACCGTGAATGCATTGCGGCGCCACGACGGTGAAGAGCCGCTTGCGAGCGATGAGCTCGTGAAAAGGGAGATCATTACCTATATCCCGTTTCCGGAGGCCCTGGCCGGCAAGTATCAGAACTTCACACAGGCGGATGTGGGCGCCCTGCGCGCCGCGGGCTACGCCGCGCCCGCGTATGACGTCGAGCAGGGCGTGGGGCGCTATGTGGAGCGGCTTTTGGTCGTAAGCTCGTCGTCGTGAGGGAGACCACCACCATGAAGCTTCATCCGGTCATTCTTTGTGGCGGAAGCGGCAGCAGGCTCTGGCGCCTCTCGCGCGATCATCATCCCAAGCAACTGCTGCCGCTTTTCGGGACGCGCAGTCTGCTGCAAGAGACGGTGCTGGGCCTGGAGGGGCTTTCCGATCTCGGCGCGCCCGTGGTCGTGAGCAACAGCGAATACCGTTTTTTGATCGCCGAACAGATGCGCGAGATGCGAAGGAGCGGGTCTCGCGGCTTAGAGCGATGGCGCGCAGCGAATGTACCACGCCAAGTCGTGTATGGCGCCCCTGGGGCTTTTATGAAAGCTTGGATAGCGGCACGCGCTTTCAGGTCAAGCGCATCATGGTGAGGCCGGGCGCCGCGCTATCGCTGCAGATGCACCACCACCGCGCCGAGCACTGGGTTGTGGTCAAGGGCACGGCGCGGGTCGTGCGAGATCACGAGGAGTTCTTGGTCACCGAGAACCAATCGACCTATATCCCGGTGGGCGTGCGTCACCGATTGGAGAACCCGGGCCTGATACCGCTTGAGATGATCGAGGTGCAGTCTGGGAGTTATCTCGGAGAAGACGACATCACTCGGTTCGAGGACATCTATCGGCGCATGGAGCCGTCGGTGGGCGGATAGGGCGGAGCCCTTATTCCAGCAAAGAGGCCATGGCAGGGATCGCGTCGGCCGAGGGGAGACGATGATAACGAGACTTTGGCGTCTTTTGCGTCCGCGCGAGCGGCGCGAGGCGGCCCGGATTTTCGGTTGGATGGTGATCACGTCAGGCTTCGAGATGCTGGGTGTAGGGGTCGTCTTGCCGGTGGCCATGTTTCTTGTGCATCCCGAGCGGGTGATGGCCATGCCCGTGACGCAATCCGTGGATCGATTTCTGGGCGTATCGTCAGGACGCGGCTTTGCGGTGGCGCTCGCGCTTTTTCTGCTGGCGGTCGTGGGCACCAAGGCCCTGGTCGTGTCACGCGGCTATCGCCGCCAGTTCGGCTTTCTCTATGGGCTGCAAAAGGATCTCGCCGATCGCTTGTTGGCAGGCTACGTGGCGGCGCCCTATGCCTTCCACTTGACGCGCAATAGCACCGACCTTTTGAAAAACGTGCGGGGCGAGATCCCGGTCCTGACCGAGGGTGTGTTACTTCCGGGTCTGCAGATCGTGAGCGAGTCGGTGGTGTCGCTTGCTGTATTCAGTCTACTGCTCGTGGTGAGCCCAGGGCTTACGCTCGGCGTGGGCGGGGCGCTTGGGGTCGCTTTTCTGGGAATATTCCGCGCCACGCGCGCCCGCAACGAGCGTCTCGGACGGGTGCGCCAGGAGGCACTGACTGCCATGTTTCGTCATGCGGCGACCGGGCTTTCGGCGATCAAGGATCTCACTGTGCTGGATCGGCAGGGGCCGCTCCTCTTGCAGCACGAGGACGCCACGCGCCGCTATAGCGAGGCGAGCGCGGCGCAGATGGTAACCGCCCACATGCCGCGGCTTGCCATAGAAGGCCTGGCCTTCGGCGGTTTGATCAGCATCCTTCTGTACGCAGAGTGGGTCCTGCGCGAGCCGCAGGCGGCCATCCCGCTCATGGCGATGTACGCGATGGCTGTGTTCCGGCTCATGCCCTCGCTCACGAAGATGCTGAATGCGGCGATGTCGATACGCTTCAATCGGGCGACCATAGACGTCGTCGCAGGCGCACTCGAGGAGATCGGGGCGTCAGTGGACGACGAAACGCATACACCCTTGATATTCGACCGCGAGATCACCTTGCGCGGCTTCAGCTACTCTTATCCCGGCTGCGCGCAGCAGGCCCTGGATGCCGTGGACCTGACGATCATGAAGGGTTCGTCGGTGGCGTTCGTGGGTCCCTCGGGGGCCGGCAAGACTACGCTCGCCGACGTCTTGCTCGGTCTCTTGCAAGGGCGCGGTGATGTGCTCGTGGATGGCAACCCCTTGAGTCCGGGGGCTTTGAAGGCCTGGCGGCGGCAGATCGGCTATGTCCCTCAGCAGGTCTATCTCGCCGACGATACTATCGCCGCGAACGTGGCTTTCGGCGTGGCGTGCGAGGAGATCGACCGCAAGGCTGTTATGCGCGCAATCAGGATTGCGCAGATGGCGGACTTCATAGACGAGCTTCCCGAAGGGATCGATACCGAGGTGGGCGACCGTGGTGTGCGTCTCTCCGGTGGGCAGCGCCAGCGCCTCGGGATCGCACGCGCCTTGTACCACGATCCCGCGATCCTGGTGCTTGACGAGGCCACGGCCGCGCTTGACGGTCCCACCGAGGCGGATCTGACCGATGCCATCCATGCGCTGGCCGGCGCCAAGACCATGATCGTCATCGCGCATCGATTGAGTACCGTGGCCTGCTGCGACGAGGTCGTGCTGCTCGAGGCCGGACGCATCACAGCGCGCGGGACATTTACGGAATTGTCGCGCCGCTATGATTTTTTCCGGGCGCGGGGGCCGCTCGCCGCCAAGTCCGCGTGAGGGAGGCTTGGTGCGCGTCCTCGTGACCGGGGCCCTGGGCTTCATCGGGGTGGCCCTTGTGCCGGCCCTCGAGGCCGCCGGATACGGGGTGCGCGGCCTGGGGCGCGGCGTCGGGCCCTTGGCCGACTGGCGGCAGGCCGATCTAACGCGACCTGCGTCGCTGGCTGGCGTTTGCGTCGATTGTGATGCGGTCATCCACTTAGCGGGCGTCGCCCACACACGTGCATCGGGCGCGGATCACCGGGCAGTCACCGTCGAGGGCACCCGTGCCCTACTGGCCGAGGCGCGGGCCGCGGGTGTCACGCGGTTTGTGTTCGTGAGCAGTATCAAGGCCGAGTGTGCGCAGGATGAGTACGGCGATAGCCGTCGCGCCGCCGAGGAACTGGTGCGTGCCGCGGGACTGCCGTCGTGTGCGATTGTGCGCCCGGCACTCGTGTATGGTCCGGGCATGCGCGGCAACCTGGACCGCCTCCTGCGCCTTGCGGATCATCCGTGGTCCTTGCCGATCCCCCGCGGGCTTGCGCGACGCAGTCTCGTGCACCGCGATGATCTCGTGCGCGTGTTGGTTGCGCTCGTGCCGCGGCAAGCGTCCAACGTCACCTACACCGTGACTGATGGGACGCCCTATACCGCGCGCGAGATCTACGATGCCCTGCGTATCGGGCTCCAACGGCCCCCGGCACGTTCGGCGCTGCCGGCAGGCGCGGTGACGGCGCTCGCGCGGTTCGGGGATGCGGTGACGCGCTGGACGGGGCGCTCGTGCCCCTGGGACACGCGCGCCCTTGCGCCCTTGCTCGAGTCGTGTGTGAGTACCGATGACAGCGTATGGGGGATGCTGGGTATGGTCCCGCGCTACACGCTGACACAGGCGGTGGCGGAGATGGCGGACGCCGGGCGCGCCGGCGGGGGGACTCCGTGACGAAGGAGGCGCCGCGTATCGCTGTCTCGATTGTGAGCCACGGGCAGGGGGCGCTCGTGACGCATCTTTTGTCGGACATTGCCCGGTTTTGCCGCACGCCGGTGCAGGTCGTGCTCACTATCAACAAGCCCGAGGTCCTGCCCGATCTTAGCTATCCGTTTCCGGTGTCGGTGGTGCGCAATGCCGCCCCCCGCGGTTTCGGCGCCAACCACAATGCGGCCGCCGCCATCATCGACGCCGATGTCTTCTGCGTCGTGAACCCCGACGTGCGTTTGACGAGCGATCCTTTTGCGTCGCTCGCCGTACTCCTCGATGAGCCGGATGTGGGGGTGGCGGCACCGGTCGTTGTCGGAAGCCGGGGGGAGGCGCAAGACAGCCGCCGACGACTGCCCACGCCCTTGAACGCACTGCGCCGCTTGATCGCGCGCCCGCAGGCGGCCGATGAGGCGGTGGACTGGGTGGCGGGCATGTTCATGGCGTTTCGCACCACGACCTTTCGGGCGGTGGGGGGATTCGACCCGGCCTACCACCTCTACTACGAAGATTGCGAGCTTTGTTGTCGTCTCAGGATCGCGGGCCTGCGCGTGGCCGTGGCCTCCGATGCCGTCATCATCCATGACGGACAACGTACATCCCGTCGGCGGCCGCGGTATTTCCTTTGGCATGTGCAAAGCGCGTTGCGATTTTTCCGATCACCGACGTATCGACAGCTGCGCGCGCGGCTGCGGGGGCGCGCGTGAGCCTGCGACCGTTCTTGATGGATGCCGCAGGCGCCCTGGTGGCGTGGGTCGGGGCGCGACTCCTCGCTCATCCCCGCAATCCCTGGCGGATCCTGGATATCCCCAACGAGCGGTCCTTGCACGCTCAACCTGTGCCGCGCACTGGGGGTCTTGCGATCCTCGGTGGGGCGATGGTGGCGTCCCTTGGGGAGCCCTGGACCCCGTCTCCCGCGCTTGCGGTCATCATGGGGGCACTCTGCGCGATCGCGCTTTTATCGTGGTATGACGATCGCCGGGGTTTGAGCCCGCGCCTGCGGCTTATCGTGCATGCCGCGGCGGCGCTGGCCGTGGCCGCGCTATTGGCGCCCCAAGCGCGGGGCTGGCTGCCGGGCGTCGATGCGGTGATGGCAAGCCCGCTTGCGATCCCGTTCGTCGCAATCTTTCTTGTCTGGTGGATCAATCTCTACAACTTCATGGACGGCATGGATGGGTTCGCGGGAGGCATGGCGGTTTTCGGTTTCGGGACGCTCTCCTTACTTGGCCATCGGGCCCACGATCCGGCCTTCGCGGAGGTGACGCTTGCCGTGGCGTCGGCGGCCTTCGGCTTTACCGTGAGCAATTTTCCGCCCGCGCGCCTGTTTATGGGGGATGTCGGCGCGACCGTGCTCGGATTTTTGGCCGGCATCCTGATCTTGGTGGGAAGCGCCCGCGGGGATTTCCCGCTGTGGGTGGGGCTCGTGGCCTTCTCCCCCTTCCTGGTCGATGCGACCGTGACGCTCTTAAAGAGGGCGGCGCGCGGCGAGCGTTTGAGCCACGCACACCGCGAGCACTACTACCAGCGCGTGGTCCGTGCGGGATTTTCGCACCGGCAGACGGTCCTGGCCGAGTACGCCTTGATGGCCATATGCGGACTGGGCGCGTATGGCGCGGTCGGCGCGTCCGTGGCGGCGCAATGGGCTATAATCGCGGCTTTGGCGGCTCTGTACGGCGTACTGGCCGCCCTGGTCCGGCGATGGGAGGGTCATGGGCAAGCTTCGGGCAAGGCCGCGCGTTAAGGCGCCGCTCGGGCGCTGGGCGGTCGTGGGGCACGATCTCGTGGCCATCGCCTTGGCGTGGCTTGGGGCCTACTGGCTGCGCTTCAATATGGGCTATGTGCCACGCACTTTCTGGCATCAGAGTCTGCGCCTGCTCGTGCCCGTGCTCATCGTGCAAGGCGTGGTGTTTTGGGCCATGGGGCTTTATCGCGGCCTCTGGCGTTTCGCTTCGGTCCCGGATCTGCTGCGCATATTCAAGGCCATCATCGTCGGCGTCACCGTCTGCGCCTTCGTGTTATTCCTCTGGGTGCGCCTTGCGCAAGTGCCGCGCTCGGTGTTCGTGCTCGACGGACTGCTCCTCACTATGCTCCTGGGTGGCCCGCGGTTCTTCTACCGATTTTTCAAGGACCGGGGCCTCTACCAGGTGGCGGGGAAAAAGGCGGTCATCGTGGGCGCCGGACGCGCGGGCGAGATGCTGGTCCGCGACCTCTTGCGCGGGTCCGACGTGGGCTTTCGTCCCGTGGCCTTCGTCGATGACAACCCGCGGCGTATCGGCCAGGAGATCCATGGAGTGCCGGTGGTGGCCGACTGCGGACAGCTGCCGGAGGTCGCCGCGCGCCTGGAGGCCGACATCCTGTTCATCGCCGTCACCGAGGCCAAGGCGAGCCGCATGCGCCGGTTGGTCGAGCTCTGCGAACGCAGCGGTCGCCCGTTTCGCATTCTTCCCGGACTCCAGAGCCTGGTCGATGGCCAGGTCAATATCCAGGAGTTGCGCGAGGTCCGTATCGACGATCTCCTGGGCCGCGAGCCGGTCCTTTTGCAGCAAGAGGAGATCAGTCGTGGCGTGGGGGGCAAGGCGGTGCTGGTATCGGGCGCCGGCGGCTCCATAGGGTCGGAATTGTGCCGGCAGATCGCCGGCTTGAAACCGCGCACACTGGTCCTCTTCGAGCGTAGCGAGTACAACCTCTACAGCATCGAACTCGAGCTCAAACGCGATTATCCGGACCTCGTGGTGCGGCCCGTGTTGGGGGATGTGCGCGACCGCTTGCTTGTAGACCGAGTCCTCGCGCGCGAACGCCCGGACATCATTTTTCATGCGGCGGCCTACAAGCATGTGCCGATGCTGGAGGCGCAGAGCCGGGCGGCCGTCAGGAACAACGTCTTCGGCACCGAGACTTTGGCGCAGGCCGCCGACCGGCACGGCTGCGGCACCTTTTTGCTGATATCAACCGACAAGGCGGTCAACCCATCCAATGTGATGGGCGCCACGAAGCGCGTCGCGGAGATCCTCTGCCAGGAACTGAATGCGCGCTCGAAGACGCGTTTCCTCACTGTGCGGTTTGGTAATGTCTTGGGATCTGCCGGCAGTGTCATCCCGCTCTTCAAGGCGCAAATCGCAGCAGGCGGCCCGGTCACGGTCACACATCCCGACATCACCCGCTACTTCATGACGATCCCGGAGGCCTGCGGCCTTATTTTACAGTCGAGCGTCATCGGCGCAGGCGGCGAGATTTTCGTGTTGGATATGGGCGAACCCGTGCGCATCTCTTATCTTGCCGAGCAGTTGATCCTTTTATCGGGCAAGCGCCCCGGGCAGGACATCGCCATCACCTACACGGGCTTGCGGCCCGGCGAGAAGCTCTACGAGGAGCTGTTCTACGCCGATGAGGCGTTGCTTGCGACGGCGCATCCGAAGATTCGCCTCACCGCCGGCACTTGTGCCGATCCGATACGTTTTGCGCAGGGCCTGGATCAGTTGCGCGATCTCTGTGTGCGGGACGATGAGGAGGCCTTGGCGGCGGCGCTCAGAGGGATGATTGGCATGGATGCGCCGCCCGCGACTGAACCCGCGCGGGTGCGCGGTAGCTCCTAGTGTAGTGCTTCATTCTGTTTGGAACTTAAGCGCCGGTTGGCCCGGATCACCTTCTGGAGGATATCCCCGGCCTTGGCGGTCCAGATGAAGGGCTTGGGATTCTCGTTATGCACGGCAATGTACTCCTCGATAGCCGTCGTGAGCTCTGGGACGCTGCGAAAGACGCCCCGGCGCAATCGTTCGGTGGTGATGTCGCGAAAGAAGCGCTCGACCATATTGAGCCAGGAGGCCGATGTGGGCGTAA
>JAJYHM010000017.1 GCA_021784755.1 Pseudomonadota bacterium | reverse complement strand
TTCGTTGAGGAAGGACGCGCCATCGTGACAATAGCTGCAATAGATCTGGCCGGCCCTTGGGTGACGGTCATAAACGAGTGGCATGCCGCAGCTTTGGCACCGGTGACGCTCGTTTCGGTAGGCGGTGTTGAGTCCTCTGAACATCTTTACGATAGGGCCCATGGCGCTTATCACCTCGATGCCGAGCTTGTTGTGGCTGCTCCCCGCCCTAATGGGCCATAGGCCATCCGGCCTACAATGTACGGCCCACAGGCCATACGGCCTGCAATGCAATGAGGACGGAGCTTCCCACTTCTTAGGCAGCCACCATCCCGATAGGGGGTGGATTAACGCTGCCTCCATGGGCAGAGACCGACAGTCCTGCGGCCTTTAACTGCAAAATGCCCTGCTGGCGGATATTGATCGCGGCGTTGACGTCCCGGTCATGGGTGGTGCCACAAGCAGCACAGGTCCACGTCCGGTCCTTGAGCGTCAGATCCGTGTTCTTGGCCCCGCAACGAGAACAGGTCTTGCTGGAGGGGAAGAAGCGATCGACGCGGACCAGGTATCCCCCTTGGGCCTTGAGTTTGGCCTCGATCTTCGTGACAAGCCCGGCCCAACCGACATCGGCGATGGCGCGCGACAGCCGCCGGTTTTTCATCATCCCCTTCACGTTCAAGGTCTCGGCGCAGACGGCTTGGTTTTCGTCCGCCAACTGCCGAGACACCTGATGCTGCCAATCCGTGCGCGCATCGCGCACCCGTTCATGGGCCCGTGCGACCTGCTGCCGCGCCTGGGCGATGTTGTTGCCGAAATAGTCCCGCAGATCAGCCACAGGACGACCCGCCGCCGCGCACCGCCCCTTGGCCGCTTCGACCTTGCGCGAGAGCGATTGCTGTTTGCGCCGGAGATTCTTCAGGGCCCGGCGCAGGAAGCGGGGGTTGGGAGTTTTGGCCCCGTCGCTGGTGGTAACGGCGTCATGGAGCCCAAGATCGATCCCCGTGACGTGTTCGAGGTGTCGGACCGGCTCCGGCAGGGCCTTTCCGTCCTCGGTCAGCACCGCGGCGTAATACTTTCCGGTCGCCGACCGCGAGACGGTGACAGTCTTGATGACGCCCATGATCTCCCGGTGGACCACGGCCTTCACCCAGCCGATCTTGGGGAGCAAGACCTTGCCGTCCTCGACCTTCACCCGCTGGGGATAGGCGTAGGACTGGCGCCCGGCATGCTTTTTCTTGAAGTGCGGAAACTGGGCGCGACGGGCAAAGAAGTGCGCGTAGGCGCGATCCAGGTGACGCAATGTCGTCTGCAAGGCCTGAGAGTCGGCGTCTTTGAGCCAAGGGTGGTCTCCGGCCTTCCAGACCGGCAGCATGGTGATGAGAGTGTGTATCGAAAGAGGCTCACGCCGTTCCTCCCACGCCGCCTTCTTCAAAGCCAGGGCCTTGTTCCAGACGAAGCGCACGCACCCCAGTTGTCGCGCGATGAGGTCTTGCTGTGCGGCATTAGGATAGAGGCGGATTTTGGTGGCGTGGAACATACGACATTATAGTCCCTAATTACGCCTTGTATTCCCCCTAAACGGAGGGGTTATTACGGGGCTTCATGATAAAGTGGAGCCACTGGCTGGAAACCTGGTCTAAGAGCCGGTTCTGTGTTTGTCTCGCCGTCAGATGATCCAGGTCGACGGTACGCAAGGGCTGATCCTGGCCCGCGCAGGTAAAGACCGCCTTGGTCCGTTGACCGGTTTTGGGGTCGATCTGCCATTGCAGGCATTGCGCGCAAACGCCCTTCATCATGCATTGCATGGGGCTGCCGACCGTGGCGGTCACGTGCACATCGGCGCGAAAATGGGACTTCAAGGGGCCCTGTAACGAGGCCTGGAAGGCCTTGAGCAAGCCCGTGGATCCCATGACCATCAAGCGATCGACCTCCCGAAGCGCAATCGCCGCCCCTGCCATGGGGCCAATCGCGCCATCGCCGTAGGATTGAAGCAAGGCCACGATATCAGCAGCGGTCGTTGCGCAGTCCTGGGGCCTGCGCACGGCGATCTGGGGCCCGCTTGCCGTGCACCAGACGATTTGGTCGGCGGCGGCTTCGAGCTCGTCTTGGTTGTCCAATTCACTCGCTTGCGCAAACGCCGCTACATAAAGAACGCGATTGCCGGCGGCACGCAGGGCCGGGCCTATGTCCAGCATCACCGCCGCCCCCCAGCGCCCGGCTACGATCAGAATCGTCTGGCCCTGTGGAATATCGGTAGGGGCGCCCGCGGGACCCATGAGCACCAAAGGATCGCCCGGCTTCAAGCGCCCCACGAGGCGGGGGCCCGTCCCCCACTGTAAGACCATGAGCCGAATCGCATCACCCTCGACACCCGCGCCACTTACGGTAAGGAGCGGGATCTGAAGGCGTGTCCCGGATTGCATGGCACTTCCTGTCTCGAACGTTTGGAGACGAAAGAACTGCCCGGGCTTGAAATTGCGTGCCGCGAGCGGAGCGCGCACCCAGAGCTCGGTCACCGCAGGATTGCGACAATCGACGCGCACGACATGCGCAGTCAGCGCATCATGAAGACGGGTTTGAAAGGCTGCGAGATCGTCGTCGCCCCGAGGCCTTAGGTCCAAGACCGCCATGACCTGGGGGTAGGTCGCCTTGGCCGATGCTATGGCCTTGACGACACTTCCATGGAAGACCGGGTGGGTGTCACCTATAAAACTCACCCGATAACCATCGCGCGAATACGACGTAAAGGGGGCGCATTCGGCGGCCTTGGCGTGCGCGGCCACGGGTGCCCCGGAACCAGAGGCCGCATGGGTGGCAAAGTGGTGACCGTCAAGCGCAAAGGTGCCGGGATGTTCGCGCTCGTAGATAGTGTTGGGGACGGTGCCTGCCGCGATGAAGACGGCCCGCGCGGGAAGCGCAACGTCGGTCCCACCAAAAGATGTGCCGTCTTGCTCGACCGTGCGCCGAAAGATCATGCCCTTTATATGCCCGTGCCCATCCAGTTCCGCCCGTAGGGGCTCCAGGTTCTCGGCATACAAGATCCCCTCTTGCATGGCCTTTTTGAGCTCCTCATGGTTCCGGGTATAGGCCGGCGACTGACTCATGGCCCGGCGATAGGCGAGCGTGACCCCGCCCCAACGACGCAGGAGTGGCGCAAAATGGGGCGCCTCGCCGGCCGCCGCCGCCCGCGCGCGCTCCTCTTGGATTATCCGGCCGTGGTCCAAGAACTCCTCGAGGATCTGCCGATCCTCCGCGCAGAGACCCGCATACAGCCTGTCCGTCCCCATGACGGCACAGCGCTCATAGACCTTCTCGACCTGACGCACGTAGTAGGCCTGCACCTCGGTGGCGGTATCCACGGCGGTAAGCCCCCCGCCGATCACCACGGCCGGAAGCCGCACCTGGAGGTTCGCCAGACTGCTTTGCTTGCCGGCCCCGGTGAGCTGGAGCGCCATGAGGAAGTCGCTCGCTTGGCGCATGCCGCGCGGTAAACTCTCACCCATCGGTACCATGCGCGGGAGCCCTGCGCCCGTCGCTATACACACATGATCGAAGCCCAAGGCCCACGCGTCATCGAGCGTCACGGTGCCCCCTAAGCGTGCGCCCCCGAAGACCTGGAAGCGCGCCCGGCGGGCGAGACTTAAATATACGAGCTTCAGGAAATTCTTATCCCATCGAGTGGTAATGCCATATTCCGCGACACCCCCAAAACCATAGAGGATGCGCTCATCAAGGTCCTCCTCCATCTCGCCATAGTCGCGGATCGGCCCCTGCCGCCACGCAAGCGGCAGCGGCTCGATCTTCAGGCCGTCTATGCCGACCACGGCGCAGCCTTCCTGCGTGAGATAGTGCGCCATGGTAAAGCCAGCGGGCCCAAGACCCGCCACCAGAACCTTGCGACCATTGTAGGGTTTGGGGAGATATTGGTGATTGCGGAGAGGATTCCAGCGCGTAAAGAGGTCGTAGATCTCGACCCCCCAAGGCAGACCCAGAACATCCGTCAGGACGCGGGTTTCGACCTCGGGGATGTTGACCGGATCCTGCTTCTGGTATACGCAGGCCTTCATGCAATCATTGCAGATACGATGCCCCGTGGCGGGTATCATCGGGTTGTCCACCATGATCATGGCCAGCGCCGCGACGCCAAAGCCGTCCCGCTTCAAAAGCTGCATCTCGGAGATCTTTTCACCGAGCGGGCAGCCCGTTAATAGGGTCCCGAACGCGTCGCTCTTGAAAGTGCCGACCGCGGCCCCTTTTTTCTCGGGGAATCCCTTGGAACAAAAGTCTCCATCGTGGTCGTGACAGTAGAGGCAATAATGGGCCTCATTTTGCACGGCACGCGCCTCCATGCGCGTATCGGTTAAGGAAAACCCGTCGCGCCTGCGGCCTTGCGCCTCTGGCACACCGTGCGCTTCGCCTACCCCCTCCCAGGGGACGCGGTCCAAAGGCACGAGACGCGCGGGGTCTAGGCGCTCCGGCAAACGAAAACTGGACCAATCCGCGACCGAGCGCCGTGCATCGGGATCCGTTAAAGCCCACGCGCACCATTGCGTAAGGAGGTCGAGCTCGGCGGGAAAATGGGGCTCATCCGCAAGCCAGTCCATCCCTAAGCGCGCGATCGCCCATTCCCGATCCGCGGAAGGAAGCCCCGCTTTGTGGACTTCCTCGCTAAGCCATGCCTGAAGATCGGCGAAGGAGCGCGCGCACTCGCCTTGATGGCGACGGGCCCGGCGCTGCACAAACTCTTTCTTGAAGGCCATGACCACACCATGGCTCGCCGTTTGTTCGCGCAGGAGGTCGACGGCAGGCGTGATCGCAAAAAGTCGGGCGACAAAGGCCTCCAGGTGACGCGCCACGGGGAGCAGCATCGCGCCGAGCGCCTGCCCGGCGAGCTCCCCGCGCCCCCGGCGCCAATCGCGGAGGCCAAGACGCAGGGCGGCGTCGTGACCCTCTAGATAGGAGAGGAAATCCTCGTCCAAGCGGGCCAGGCCACGATCCGAAAAAAGATCCTGATACTCGTAGCCGCCGCCCAAACACAAAACCGGATCGGTACCTCTTGAAGTCTCATCCTCTGTGCGCGCAATCACTTCGCCCATCGGACAGACTCCTCCACCAAGAGCCATTCCCTTTTGTTCGCGCGACCATCCCACTGGTCCGCGGTCGGCAGCGGCGGCGCCTTCTCCGTCACCACCGGCCAATGCTTGGCTAATTCGGCGTTTATACCGACGTACTCTTGGTATTCCTCCGGGACATCCTCCGCCTTGAATATGGCTTGCGCCGGGCATTCGGGCTCGCAGAGGGTGCAATCAATACATTCGACGGGGTCGATGACCAAAAAATTGGGACCCTCGTGGAAACAGTCCACCGGGCAGACGGCCACGCAATCCATATACTTGCACTGGATACAGTTATCGGTCACCACAAAAGCCATGGTCTGTCCTCCTATCCGAGCTCGATCTTGGTGATCGCCCATGCCGCCAGCTTTTTGACATCCGGATCACGGTCTAGCAGCGCCTCCTTAAGCCACGGGAGGGCGCGCTCATCGCCGATTTCGCCTAAGCATATGGCCGCCTCCTTGCGGACATTGCTGACCGAGTACGAAAGCATTTCGCCCACGGCGTGCACGGCATTGGCGTAGCGGATCCGGCCCAAGGCCACCAGGATCTTGGCGATTACCTGCCAATAGGTCTCCTTCCCGAGGCTTTGCACGAGAGAGGCGCCGGCATCCGTCGCCTTCAATTTAGCGATGGAGGCCGCCGCTTCCTCGCGGACCTGCCAGGCCGCATCCTTCAGGCCCGCAATGACCGCAGCTGCGGTCTCTGGCGTAAGCCGGTAGCTGATGGCCCCCATGGCGATACGCCGCACGTCGGGGCTTCTGTCTTGCAGGGCCATCTGGGCCAGATCCTTTAAGTAAGACGGGTCCTGCAGATAGCCGAGCACGCCCACGCTTTCTATGCGCACGGGTATGGACGCATCCTTGAGGCCCGAAAGGGCGTAGCGTGCGGCACCCTCGATCTTGAGGGGCCGTACCGCGCGCAATACCGCCGCCCGCGTGAAGGGCTTGTCGGACACGATCCACGCCTCGTAGATATCCCGCAGGTGCACCTGATTGCACTCGGCCAAGGTATCCGCGGCGGCGCGGCGCACGGTCTCGTCTGGGTCTTCTAGCAAGCCAAGCAACGGCACCAGCATATGCGGCCCTGGAATCTCCGCGATCGCTCGGGCAGCCTCCGCCCGCACTACGGCCTCCCCGTCGCCGAAGCTCCCCAAGATCAGGGCGAGCCCTTCTTGTTCATCGAGTTCGAGGGCATTGATGACCGCTAGGCGGCGGACATCGGAATCATTGCTTGGGGCACTCCCCTTCGCTTCCATGGCGTACTCCAATGGTCAGTAAGTCGGTTGAGCGGTCTCAACGGCTACGGCTTATCACTTCAAGAGGTAAGGAATATCAACGGTCACCGCCTGGGTCGGGCAATCCACCTCGCAGGGCGTGCAGTACCAACACTCGTCGTACTGCATCAGCGCCACACCCTTCTCCATGTCGATGATCAAGACATCCAAGGGGCAAACATCTACGCATACCGTACAGCCCTTGGCAGCTATGCATTTATCCGCGTCCACGGTCACCGGGACCTTTACCTTCATATTCGTCGTTGCCATGTCGTTCCCCGCGTTACGTGAGTTAGGCCATCTCTTTGGTCAGGATGCGCAGCTTGTCGTACGCCTGTTTTTCATGGTCATTGGGCTCGTAGACATAGGGCTCTACGGGTATGCTCTTGCAGGCCTTTTCGCCCCGCTCGTCTTTAAAAAGCTGGACATGGCAAAACCAGTCTTCGTCGTCCTTTTCCGGGTGATCGACACGGTAGTGGTAGAGGCCCCAACGACTTTCGGTACGATACAAAGAAGCGGTCGCTGCCATTTCGGCGCAATCCAAAATGTCGTAGACCTCGAGCGCGCGCAGCAAATTGTGCGGGTCTTCAGCTGTCATCTGCGACAGGTCCTCGCGTATCTCGGCAAAGCGATGGAGCGCGATCTCCATTTTCTTAGTCACTTTGGGGGGTTGCAGGTAGTCGTTGACGAGGCGCCGGATCTTATACTCGGCCTGATAGGGGGTGATGCCGCCGACCTTGCCGAGCGGCGCGCGAATCCGCGCTACCTCCCGCTCGACATAGTCAGCATCGTATTCGGAAAAAGGTACGCCCTTACAGTAATTCGCGGCCTCGACACCCGCGATCTCTCCATAGACAAACGCGCCCAACATATAATTGTGCGGCACGCATGCCGCGTCCCCCGCAGCGTACAGACCTTTTATCGTCGTTTGGGCGCGTTCATTCACCCAGATGCCCGATGCGCTATGACCGCTGCAGAGGCCGATTTCCGATATGTGCATCTCAATCATGTCGTGCCGATAATTCGTGCCTCTGTTGGCATGAAAACGGCCGCGGCTCGGGCGTTCGTTGGTATGCAGGATATTTTCTATGGTGGAGATCGTCTCCTCTGCCAAGTGATTGACTTTGAGGAAGACCGGGCCGTTACCGCCCTGCAACTCCTTGAAGAACTCAAGCATCATCTGCCCGCTCCAATAGTCGCACTCGATAAACCGCTCTCCGTGGGCGTTGGCGGTATACCCGCCGAGAGGCCCCGTCACATAGGCGCAGGCGGGACCGTTATAGTCTTTGATAAGCGGATTGATCTGGTAGCATTCGATACCCGATAACTCGGCGCCCGCATGGAAGGCCATGGCATGACCATCGCCGGCATTGGTCGGATTCTCGTAGGTCCCAAAAAGGTAGCCGGACGAGGGCAGGCCAAGCCGTCCCGCGGCCCCCGTGCACAAAATGACCGCGCGGGCCTTGATGATGGTGATCTCGGCGGTGCGCGTATCCACCGCTACGACGCCCGCGGCGCGCCCCTGGTCGTCGACGAGGATGCGTGTCACCTTATAACGGTTGGTGATCTCGACGCGATTTTTGCGCAGTTGCCGGTAGAGGATCTTTTTGACGTTATGACCCTCTGGCATGGGAAGAACGTAGTTGCCGAGGTGGTGGACCTTCTTGACGGCATACTCGCCGGTCTCGTCTTTTTCGAACTTGACGCCCCATTTATCCAGCCTTTGAATCATCTGAAAACTATTCGTGGCGTAGGCCAATATGGCCTTTTGGTTAACGATACCGTCGTTTGCTATGGTGATCTCCCGCACGTATTGCTCGGGCGTAGAGTGGCCCGGGATCACAGCATTATTCAGGCCATCCATGCCCATGGATATGGCGCCGCTGCGCTTCACGTTGGCCTTCTCGATCAATAAAACCGACAGGGTCGGATCGGATTCCTTGGCCCTGATGGCCGCCATGGGGCCCGCGGTGCCACCACCAATGACGAGCACATCCACTTGGCGTTCCTGCATAGCCGCGTTCATCATCCCCGCCTCCCACGTCTCTCAAGGGTAATCATGTATTTCAACGCATCGCCCCGGCAGTAGAGGTGCTCGTAATCGATGGGCTGGTCGTTTTCCGTATAGGTAAGGCGCTCCAGCTTTAGGATCGGAGATCCTTCCTCGATTTTTAGAAGCCGTGACACCGTTTCGTCCGACAAGACGGATTCGATTTCGAGGTCGGCCTTGCCAAGCGGCGTACCAAGCTTATTTTCAAGCAAGAAGAATATGTCCGTTGAGGAGAGGTCCTCCGCGATCAAGGCCTTGCCGATAGAACTCGGGACATAGGTCACGTCAAGGGATATGGGTTCTCGGTTTAAGTAGCGGACCCGGCGGATCTCCATGATGCTCGCCATGTCGATCTTGAGCTTCTGCCCTGCGATCTTGTTTTGAATGCCATCCTTCGTGGCAATGAGCGTGGAGAAGGTTTCATAGCCCTTGGCGATCATGGCCTCGCCGAAGCCCTGCAAGGAGACAAGTTCCTGGACGGCCTTGGGGCGCGTGACGAAGGAGCCTTTTCCGGGGATCTTGAAGATGAGACCCTCGGTCTGCAGGTCTCTTAATGCTTGACGGACCGTGGTTCGGCTGACGTTAAACATCTGCACCATCTCGCTTTCCGAGGGCATTTGCGCGTGAGTCGTATAGGTCCCATCCAAGATGTCGGAACGGATACGCTCCTTGAGTTGAATGTAGAGCGGACGGATAGTCGTGATATTCGATGGCGCGGGTTTCATTAAGCTCATTTCCTGGCGTCTCTCTTTGGGCTACTTGTTGGTACAGGTAGCAATAGTCATGCCGGGATTATTCTCGTGGTGATTTGTCAGAAAACCTTTTATAAACATGGCGAAAGGGTGGCACGCCGTTATGGTGCGGCCGCGACCTGCCTTAACGAGAAGCATGAGCGTCGGTCGCGTGCGCAGATCTGGTGCAGAGAAAAGGGGGCAGAAAATGATAAGAGTAATGGACTGCGTGGCGAGACTTGGGCGAAGACCCAAATGACAGGGTTCGGTGGCGACGATAAGTCCATCTCGATCAGGGGTCCTTCGCGGCTGTAATAGGCGACGGTGGTGATCAGGCGAGCAGCGTTCAAAGGTCGCCTCACGAAGGCCGTGGATCAGCGCTGATGGATGGGGGCGTCTGGCGCGAGGCGGGAACCTCTTTGGGGCCCGCCATTTTTGGGCTTCATGCGCGGACTCGGGTGATCCGCGCCGTCACTTAGTCGGCGTGGATGAGGCAAGGCCCTGCGCTGAACAACATGATCCCGCGCCGCCAAGGACCAGTATCGCCGAGTCGGCCTACGCCTCGCGGCCACAAAAAACGCCGTCTTCGTGCGCCCCGCCCTTCAGTCGTCAACGAGGCCTGTGATGCGCAACCGACGCTTGCGCGACGCGGGGCTTAACCGGGCCACGGATCGTGACGCCGCCTGGGTTCGTATCGGGGCTACGAGGTCCATGATGGCCCTTCGACAAGCCGCAAGGATGTCGTCTTTCAATAACGTATCGGTGACCGCAGTGCCCACGGCCACGCCGCCCACCATGAGCACGGCCATTGCGAGCGCGCGCCCTTCGGCCTTCGATCTGCTCGTATGTGAGCTGATCGCGCGGACCAGGGCAGCAAAGGCGGTTGTATAGGCGTGGCGCACCTCGCGGTCACGCACCCCCACATCGGTCGCGAAAAATGCGAGCGGGCACGGCGCCATTTTCCCGTCGACGTGCCCGCGGCTCAGATAGCTATCCACAATGCGCTTCAGCGTCTTAAAGCCCTTGGGGCCGCTTGTCAAAGCCGCAATGGCACTGGTGCGCATGCCGTGGTCGATGGCCTCGGCGTAGAGATGTTCCTTGGAGTTGAAATGCGCATAGAAAGCGCCGCGTGTGAGACCGGCAAGGCCCATAACCTCATCAATGGTGACCTGGGCATATCCGCGCTCCGAAAACAGGCGCAGGGCGGCGGCCACCACACGCTGACGCGTTCGGCTCTTGTGCTCGCGGGAATACGGCATGAAGCGCTCTCAATATATGTTGTTGAACATATATTATTTTACCGTAGCGTGCGATATCACACCTAGACCACGCGGAGGCGTTGAGATGCATCAGAACGGCAAAAGCTACACGGTCGCGCAGCTGGGAAGGCTTAAGGACTGGGGTCACCACAGCTTCACCCATTCGGCACTTCCCCTGCCGGTGCCGGGCAAGGGCTTTGTAAAGGATGTGCTGAGCCTGAGCGCAATGGAGGTAAGCGTCAACAATGTGCCTGCGGGCGCCGCCATTCCCTTCTATCATCGGCATCGCGCTAACGAGGAACTGTATGTCTTTCTTTCCGGCCATGGCGAAATGCAGGTGGATGGCGACATGATTGCCGTGACCGAGGGTAGCGCCGTGCGGGTGGCTCCCAAAGGGAAACGCGCTTGGCGCAATACCGGTGAGGACGCGCTGGTGTTTTTGGTAATTCAGGCTCGCGCCGGGTCGCTCGCGCACGGCGACATCAGTGACGGCGAGATCATACCTGGCGAGGTCGTCTGGGGGACCTTAGAAGGCTAGACTCTCAGCGAGCGGCATGACGCATCGTGAGCCCTGGGGGACGCATCCATGACAGCGACGGATGGCGGGCATCGGCTGGGCTGCGATAGACCCAAAGACAGTCAGCGCGCACATCCGAAACGGGGCCGCAAGGGGCAAGCGCTAATCCAGACAGCCAATCAAATGACAAAAGCAGGCGCCACACACAATGGGGCGATCCCCTCCCCGGCAAGCGATCCAACCTTACGTCCAGCGCGTCGGCGACGTGTGGTGACGGGCTTGTGCGCCACGATTGCGGGAGCGTCCGTCTGAACAATTACTGCCGGGCGACCCGCCGCAGAACGACCCTGGAATGAGCATCGAGTGCGACCAGGGACAATTTCCGTAGGCCCTGTGCGCAACGTTGCCCGCCCATTGCCCGCACTCGATCTGCCGCTTGCGCCAAGACGGCGCTCCCCTGCGTAATGCCTGTAAGGTAAGGCGTTGCGGTGCGCACGCCTTCGGCGTCGTACAAGTGGTTCACGAAACCACGACGACCCGCGGAGACCCCGTTCTTGACAAGGCTGCGCGCCTTTTCGAACTGGACCTCGTCGTCCCGAACCAGGAAACACACAAGGACATTAGTGTCGATCCCAAAC
>JAJYHM010000036.1 GCA_021784755.1 Pseudomonadota bacterium | reverse complement strand
TGAATGAGGCCAAACAGAAGCTCTTTAAGACGATCTTTGAACAGGAACACCGGGTTGCCTGACCCTGGCCTCCAGGGACGCGTCAACAGACCCTCGTTCAGTATCATTTAAGGATTGGAAAATACTGAAACCCCCTTGTCGCACACGAAATGGGTCTCACTCCGAACGTGATTCTCATTGCACCAGGGAGAGCGGAACCCGCATGAATCTTGATCGACTGACTTCGATCTTTGTCCGGCGCACCCTTCACCCCTCATGTAAACGAAACGAGCGCGGATAGGCCCAGCGCCATGCGCATAACTCGGATGTAAAATGGGCGGGTATTTGAATCGGGCCCCACGAGCGTGCGGCATCGCCGCTCGATGAGCGCATGGCCCACACGAACACGGAGGAGTCACGCTATCACTGAGTACAAAAAAGCGTGCCTACGGACCATCGCCGGAGGCAGCCGCTCGAGCGCCCCGGCCGACGCAGCCGCGTCGCGCTCAGGCGTCGAGCCTCTGCCGGCAGATCAGTATTCGGCAAGCGCCCGCGGACTAATAGCCGCCCTTACGCAAGCTTTCAGGAAGGCCCGCAATGCGACCTGCCTGCTTCGAGGGATTGCCGGGGAAAAGATCGAAAAGCGTCTTGTTATCGACCTTGCGGTCCGACCAAACCTCCTGCATACCCTTCAGGATATGGCGGTTGTTCGGCAGCTCGCCGTTGTGATTGAAATATTGATCGCGCAAATACTCGATGACGTCCCAATGGTCCTGACTGAGAACCAGGCCCTCGCTCCTGGCAATTTCCGTGGCCACGGTCCTGTCCCAGTCCGCCTGATTCACGAGATATCCCGTCTCCGTGCTCTCCACTGCCTTGCCGTTAACTTGATAGGCCATCGCGCTCATAACCCCCTTGATTACTTGGTACGGTTAAGCTTTTCTTGAATCATCTTTCCATCTATCCATCGAGGTCTTTTTACCAAACTTGCGCCGGGTTGTCTAACGGGCGTATTTCAAAAAGCCGCATTTTCCCAAAGGACTATCTCTTCGTGGGTATGATCGGGCCGCTTTCGACGGACACAAGGCTCGGACGCCGGTTTCTTGCGGAGGAGAAAGGCAAAATGCCGTATTTTTCGTCCCGCCCGGCCTTCTTGCCGTCGCCCGGGATGACCTTTTGGCGCCGGCAGTCTGCCTTGTGCCCAGCTACCGTCTCGAAGACTGCAAGCGCCGTGGGCGGACAAAAGTGCGATGGGCCGAGTACGCCACGAAGGATCCTTGAGCGTGATAACTCTCCAAATACCGATACCACTGAACACCGGGATCCCGCGAGTCCGCGTGCATGCTCGGCGCATTCTGCGCCGCATGTGGCCCTGGGCGCGCAGCCGCCGGCCGCTCCGACGTTTCTTTTTCTGTCGCAAGAAAGTACGATGATCCGATGGGCCTGAGTTCTCTCCATGGCGCGATGATGGTCTGCGTGTGTCTTGCGATGACCGCTTCGCAGGGATGCGCCGAGGACCTGCTGTCGGCATACCGTGGCGCCGTGGCGCACGATCCGGTCCTAGCCCAGGCGCGGGCGCGTCTCGCCGAGGACCGGGCGGGATTGCCGGTCGCCAGATCCGCCTTGTATCCCCACATCGGCGCGGCAGCCAGCGTTGGCGCCAACCGGGCGCACGTGACAGGCATCGGGCTGCCGATCCTGACGGACTACCTCTCGGATAGTTATAGCGTGACCCTCACCCAACCGCTATTCAATGGCCAGGCGCTGAGCGCCCTTGGCATCGCCCAGGCCCGGCTGCGCGCCGGCGCAGCCGGGCTCATTCAGGCGCAACAGTATCTGATAGAAGCGGTAACAGATGCCTATTTCGGCGTCCTCAAGGCGCAGGCGGACGCGCGGGTGGCCGCCCGCCAGAAGCGCTTGCTCACGGATATCTATCGGAAGACGCGCGCGTTTCTGCGGGTCGGGGCCGGCGACCCCATCGCCGTCGAAGAGGCGCGCGCCAACCTCGAGGCCGCCCGGGCAAGCGCCATCGTAGCGGGGAATGCGGTGCGGGTCGCGCGCGCGAAGCTGATGCGCCTCACACATCGGCGGTTCAGGGATTTGCGCGACCTGGGACCGATCCGCGCGGAGCTTCCGCGCCCGGACGCGGTGGCCCCATGGCTCGCAGCGGCCTTTGCCGACCAACCTCGGCTCAAGGAAGCACGGGCAAATCTGCGCGCGGCGCAAGCTGCGGTCCGATATCGCGAGCGGGCGCGCTGGCCAACCCTGGCTGTGGTCGGTGTGGCGCAACACGGATTGGGCCTGCTGCTGCCGCGAGTCGAGGTCAACCAACTGGGCGTGAGCCTGCAACTGTCCCTGCCCATCTACCAGGGCGGCGGAGTGTCGGCGGCCACCACCCAGGCGCAGGCCGCGGTCGCGGTCAGCCGCAATCGCTTGCGTGATGTGCGGGATGCGATCCGCCTCAACACCAGGACCGCGTTTCTCAATCTGCAAAGCAGCGCGTCCGAACTGGACGCAGCACGCGCGGCCAAGCGCGCGGCGCGGATATCGTGGCAGGCCACCCGCAAGGGGTATGAGGTGGGTACGCGCTCGATCATCGATCTGTTGACCACCGCCACGCAGTATGGAGCTGTGGAACGGAGCTACAACCTGGCGCTCTATAACCAGATCCTGGCACGTGTGGCGCTCAAGGGGGCGGCGGGCGTGCTGAGGCCCGCCGACATCTTGGCCATCAACGCACTACTGGTCCGCCGATCCCGGCCCCCGGTGCCGTCCAACGCCGCCGGGGGGAGCCCTTGAACCTTTTCCGGGAGTCTGCGTAAACCAAGCCGTGACCAAAAGTCGCAGGCTTTTTTCTGGAGAACACAGCGATGCCGCGCGCACCGAACATGCCGGAGGTTTACACGGAAGCCAGGACTTTAGGCCCGAGGTGTTTCCCGATCGGTCTTCACCGATTGACCAACCGTGCCGAAAGGCCCGCATCCCGTGCGACCGTCTTCAGGCCATGGGCCTGCGTCGGCGATCCCGCGATATCGGGTCACGTGATCATGCCGTGTTGGGAATGCAGGCCATGCGGCCTGCAATGCAGGCCATGCGGCCTGCATTGCGGGCGACAGGCGGATTTTAGCGCGATTCGTCCCATGACTTTGGTCACGGGGTTCCTTGCGAGGGATTTATGAATCGCAAGATCGTGATACCGACAGCCATAGGCGTGATGGCCGCCCTGACCGTCGCGCTGTTGGTCTTTACCGGAGCGCGGCGGGGTGGAGAGCGCGCGCTCAAGATTTACGGCAACATCGATATCCGCCAGGTGCAGCTCGCCTTCAACGACACGGGGCGCATCAAGCGGCTGGACGTACAGGAGGGAGCCGCCGTGCACAAAGGCGAGCTCATAGCGGAAATGGACGGCGCGCGGTTTGCCGACGCGGTGCAGCAGGCGACGGCCCGGGTCGGGCAACAGAGGCAGATCCTCGCGAAGCTGCTCGCCGGCACCCGTCCGGAGGCCATCGCCGCGGCGGCGGCGCGGGTGGCTGGGGCGCGGGCCGACTGGCGCAACGCCGTGCTCAATGACCATCGCATGGCGACCCTGTACCGGGGCCACTATGTATCGCGCGAGATCGCGGACAACGCCCGGCGCGCCGCCGATGCCGCGGCAGCGGCCCTAGAGGCCGCCCGCCAGACCTGGATTCTCGCCACCAAGGGGCCGCGCAAGGAGGACATCGCCGAGGCGCGGGCGGCCCTCGAAGCGGATCGGGCGGCGCTGGCACTCGCCCGCCGCGAGCTCGCCGACACCCACCTGTACGCCACGGCGAACGGGGTGGTGGAGAATCGCATTCTCGAAGCCGGCGACATGGCGACACCGGCGACACCGGTGTTCACCATCGCACTCACCAATCCGGTGTGGGCGCGGGCGTATGTGCCCGAAACGGATCTCTCGCGCGTGACGCCCGGCATGCGCGCCGATATCGAGAATGCGGATCTGCCGGGGCGCCGGTTCTCCGGGTGGATCGGATATATCTCCCCGACGGCCGAGTTCACGCCCAAGATGGTCGAGACCACTGAGCTGCGCAGCCAACTCGTCTACAGCGTGCGCGTGTACGCCTGCAACCCCACGGGGGCGCTGCGGCTTGGCATGCCGGTCACCATCGTGATCCCCCGGCAGGGCCGGTCCGCCGCGCTGCCCGCGCATCCCTGCGGATCGTGACCATGGACGCGAATGCGCCGCTTCTCGACCTGCAAGATGTGCGCAAGACGTTTCGCGCCAGGGGTGTGCGTGTCACGGCGGTCGCGGGTGTAAGCTTCATGGTGCGCCCCGGAACCATCACCGGCCTCCTTGGACCCGACGGAGCCGGCAAGACCACGCTGATGCGCCTGTGCGCCGGCCTGCTGCTGCCCGACGCGGGGCGCGTCGTCGCCCTGGGCTTCGACAGCCGCGAGAACGCGGGCGGCATCCAGCAATCCGTCGGTTACATGCCGCAACGCTTCGGGCTCTACGAAGACCTTACCGTGCAGGAAAACCTGGACCTGTACGCCGATCTACACGGCGTGCCGAAAGCGGCGCGCACGGCCCGTTACGGGGAACTGTTGCGGCTCACAGGTCTCGGGCCGTTCGGCCGCCGGTTGGCTCGGGATCTGTCGGGCGGCATGAAACAAAAGCTCGGCCTGGCCTGCACCCTCATCCGTCCGCCCCGCCTGCTACTCCTGGACGAGCCGACCGTGGGCGTCGATCCCATCTCGCGACGCGAGCTGTGGCTGATCGTCAGCGCCCTGGCGGCCCGGGGGGACACGGGGATTCTCATCAGTACGGCCTACCTCGACGAAGCCGAACGTTGTGGCCACGTTCTGCTCGTCCACAACGGCGAAATCCTGGATCAAGGTCCTCCGGCGGCTTTCCGCGTACGAATGACCGGCCGCAGCTTCTTCGCCACCGCCGCCGCCTTACCCGGGCGCGCAATCCAGGCCCGGATCATGAGCGACGCGGCCTTTCTCGATGCCGTCGTGCAGCGCGACGGCGTCCGCGTGGTGATGCGGCCCGGGGCGCAGCTTCCGGCGCTTCCGGGCATCGCCTTCGCGCCGGTCCCGCCGCGCTTCGAGGATGCCTTCGTCGAACGCCTGCGGGCCGCGTCGCCGATGCCTCCTGCGCCGCCCGCGGCGACGCCATCGGGGCCGGCGACATCGGAAGTCATGGTCGAGGTGCGCGACCTGCGCCGGTCCTTCGGTCCCTTCGAGGCGGTCCGGGGTATCAGCCTCCGGGTCGAACGTGGCCGGATATTCGGCCTGCTGGGCGCCAACGGGGCCGGAAAAACGACGACATTCCGCATGCTCTGCGGATTGCTGCCGCCTTCGTCCGGAAGCCTGGCTGTCGCCGGCATCGATGTACGCGCGGCCCCGGCTACGGCCCGTTCGCACATGGGCTACATGTCGCAAAGATTCTCGCTGTACGGCGATCTCAGCGTCACACAAAATCTCGCGTTCTTCGCGGCCGCCTACGGATTGAAGGGCGCGCGGCGGAGGGCACGCCTGCGCTGGGCGTCGGACACCTTCGAGCTCGCACCCTTCTGGAACACCAATGCCGACGACCTGGCGCTCGGATTCAAGCAGCGCCTCGCACTATCCTGCGCGCTGATTCACGAACCGAAGATCCTGTTTCTGGACGAGCCGACATCCGGAGTCGACCCGCTGGCGCGGCGCGAGTTCTGGGGGCGCATCAACGCGCTGGCGGCGGGCGGCGTGACGATCATGGTGACCACCCATTTCATGGAGGAGGCGGAATACTGCGATGATCTGGTATTAATGTCGCTTGGCAGCATACTGGCCGCCGGCACCCCGGCCGAGATTCGTGCTCGCTCGCGGACACCCGAACGGCCGAACCCAACCATGGATGACGCCTTTGTCGCGCTCATCGAGGCGCACGAGGCCCAGGTACGGCGCGCGACATGAACCGCCAGCGATTGCGCGGCCTCATCCGCAAGGAGGCGCTGCAGATTCTGCGCGATCCGTCGTCGATTGCGATCGCGTTCATTATGCCGTTCGTTCTGCTGCTGCTCTTTGGCTACGGCGTATCCCTCGACGCGCGGCATGTGCCCATCGCGCTCGTAGCCGCCCACCCGACGGCGCAGACCAGCGGATTCTTTTCCGGGTTTCAGCAGTCGCCCTATTTTCGGCCGCGAGCCTATGCGGATATAGGTGCGGCGCGGCAAGCGCTCATGAGCGGCCGCGTCGACGCCATCATATGGTTACGATCGGATTTCACGCGTAGAGCCCTGAGCGGCGGGTCCGCGCCCATTGGAGTGATCGCGAACGGAGTCAACGCCAACAATGCGCGCATCATAGAAGGGTATGTCCAGGGCGTCTGGGCATCCTGGCTGGCCGCGCAGGCGCGGGAACGAGGCGAATCCCTCGTCGTGCCCGTTGACGTCCGCAGCCGCGTCTGGTTCAACCCAGCCCTGCGCAGCCACGACTACCTGGTGCCGGGGCTTATCGCCGTAGTCATGACCTTGATCGGCGCCTTGCTCACCGCGCTCGTCGTGGCCCGCGAATGGGAGCGGGGCACCATGGAGGCACTCATCGCGTCACCGGCGACCATCGCCGAAATCCTGGTCGGCAAGTTGGTCCCGTATTTTTTTCTTGGCATGGGCGGTATGGGGCTTACCGTGGTAATGGCCGTCGTCGTCTTCGCGGTCCCGCTGGTCGGCTCTTTATGGGTGCTGTTCCTGTGCGCAGCGCTGTTTCTGCTGACGGCGCTCGGCATGGGCCTTCTGATCTCGACGATTGCCCGCAATCAATTCGTCGCCGGCATGATCGCCTTGGTCACGACCTATCTGCCGGCTTTCATACTATCGGGGTTCATATTCGACATCCATTCGATGCCCTGGCCGATCCGTATCCTCACGCACATCATCGCCGCCCGCTATTTCGTGTCCACGCTTCAGACGCTGTTCCTCGCCGGTGATGTCTGGCCCGTCATCGCCCGCAACATGGCGGCGCTCGCAGTTATCGCGGTCTTTTTTCTCGTTGCGGTCGCGCGCATTTCCCACAAGAGACTCGACTGATGGACTGGTACCGGGTGCAAGCCCTGGTGGTGAAGGAATTTCTGGCGCTGTTGCGCAATAAGGCAAGCCGCATGGTGCTGATCGGCCCGCCGGTGATTCAGCTCGTCGTCTTCAGTTACGCCGCGACCTTCAGCCTGAACAACATCCCGATCGCGATCTACAACGAGGACGCGGGCGGAGCGGCGCGGCAGTTGATCGCGCGGTTCCAAGGATCGCCCTATTTCTCCATCGGACGCATGCTAAAAAGTGGGAGGCGAATAAAAGACATCATCAGCAACAAAAAGGTGCTTTTGGTTTTGCGCATCGGGCCGCGCTTTTCCCGCGATTTGGCATTGCACAGGACCGCACGCGTGGAGGTCCTGGTTGATGGCCGGAATTCCAACACTGGCCTCATTGCGCTAAACACCGTCGACGCCGTGATCCAGGCCTTCAGTGTCCATTGGGCGGACACGCACGGCAGTCGCGCGGCGCCCGCGGTCCTGGTGACACGTGCGTGGTTCAATCCGAACTTGCGGTCCCGCTGGTTTATCGTACCCGGCGTGGTCGGTCTCCTGACCCTGGTGGTAGCCCTGCTTGTGACGGGCCTTTCGGTCGCCCGCGAGCGGGAGGCCGGAACCTTCGACCAATTGCTGGTGACGCCGCTTGGTCCGTGGGAGATCCTGTTCGGCAAGGCGCTGCCCGGATTCCTCATAGGCGGCCTCGAGGCCACCCTAATCATCGTGGTCGCGATCCTCTGGTTTCGTGTGCCGTTCATGGGGAGCGTCCTCGCGCTATATCTCGGACTCTTCCTGTTTCTGTTGGCGGCGATCGGCGTGGGTCTTGCTATTTCCTCGGCCTCGGCGACGCAACAGCAGGGCCTTCTCGGGGTCTTTCTATTCCTGGTGCCGGCCGTGATCCTGTCAGGATTCGCAACCCCGATCGCCAACATGCCGTTGCCCGTGCAATATCTCACCTACCTGAATCCCTTGCGCTACTTTCTCATCATCCTGCGCGGCGTGTTTCTCGAAGGTGACGGCATTGCCATCCTCTGGGCGCAGTACATCCCTCTCGTCGCCATCGGCCTTGTCACCATGACCCTGGCGACCTGGCTCTTTCGTCGTCGCCTGACGTAGCGGAGACAGGCGCGCGAGGACGCTTACGCGCCCCCACCGGCCACGACGCGGGGTTCGGCCGCGGGGTCAGAGTTCGGGCCACGCTCGGTCGAGGAGGGCCGGACTACTGCTCCATAGCTTCGGCGCGGTTTTGTTTCAGGTGGACGCCTGATGGCTCATTGTCGATCAGGTGAGTCGCACGGCTCCATCAAAGTCGTCCCTGAGCGGAGGATGAAATCCCATAACTGCCTGATATAAAATGGAATTCATGGCGTTGCGCGTCCATCTTTGCAAGACGGCGACGGGCGCTGCGCCGGGCTTGTTGGGCGCAATTGGCACGGGTATAGGTCTTCCGATAGCTTCCCCGATGGTAGCCCGGGGTGGACCAATGCCCGACGAATGGGACGACCAGAGGGACAGTGAAGGGGTAGGTTCATTTGCGTGAGCGTCAACGGTCTACCCCGCACTGTCGCAGGATAGTCCCAAAATGCGCCATGATGAGGCTAGCCTTTTCGCTAACGCCTTAACTTAATAAATATGGTGGAGCGGAGGAGGATCGAACTCCCGACCTTCGCATTGCGAACGCGACGCTCTCCCAGCTGAGCTACCGCCCCAGTGCGACGCATTGTAAAGGACTGCTAGCCGGGAGGGAAGCGGTCCTGCGATCACCCACCGGTTTTCCTGGTCGGCCTCCCGAACGCGGCGCAAGGCCCCTCCAGACGCCGGCACGATGCAGGTCCGCCCGCACCCCCTGTCTCGCGGGGACCGCAAGGGCCAGGACTGTCTATACTTAAGTGGCAAACCACCATAGGAGCCATGGGCGCACGGCCTGCGCCGCACCAAGACGACGGGGATCCGGCGACAGCAGCGCCGCCGGGGACGACCATATCTACAAGAAGGGGGTGCCTATGCAGCCAGGAGAAGCCGGTCTGCGTAGCAAACTCGCGTTTCTCCTCGAGCTCAGTACAGATGCCGTCTTTGTCATGGATGACCAAGGCATCATCCAGGCCGCCAACAAGGAGGCCGGCCACATCTTGGGCTGTGAACCGCAGGCCCTGGCTGGCGAAAGCCTCCGAACGTGGCGTACCGATGCGCCCATCCGTCCGCACCCCGACGGCGCGCGGCCCGATAGTCTCTGCTACAGCGCCTACTTCAATCGACGGAATGGCGAGATCTTTCTTGCCGATGTCAGTATAACGAGCGCGACTGAAGCGGGGGAACGCGCCTATGTCGCCATCGTCCGCGACATGAGCTGGCACACCGAGATGGCGCATAAACAAAATCTCGCGGCGGCCGTCTTCGATAACAGTATGCAGGCTATTTTGGTTACAAACGCCGCCAATCGCATCATCGCGGTCAATGGCGCCTTCGAACGCCTCACCGGCTACGCCGCCTCAGAAGTGATCGGGCAATCACCGAGACTTCTGCAGTCGGGCCGACACAGTCCGATGTTCTACGCCGACCTCTGGCGCTCGGTCCTCAAAAGCGGCCACTGGGCGGGGGAGATCTGGGACCGGCGCAAGAACGGCGAGATCTTCCCTGAGTGGCTTACGATCAGCGTCGTGCGCGACGACTCGGGCGCCGTAACCCACTATGTCGCGATATGCCACGACATTACCGAACGCAAGCAGTCCGAAGAGCGCCTGCGCCACGTCACCGACTTTTATTCAGCGCTCTGTCAAGTCGACCAGTTGGTCGCATGCCGCACGAGCCCTCAGGCTCTTTTTGAGGGTATTTGCCGCACAACGGTCGAATATGGACACCTGCGATGTGCTTCCATAGTCGTGGTCGAATCTTTCCCTGACAATTTACGCGTCGCCGCCAACTTTTCCCAGGACTGGGAAACCGGCTACCTTGCCCCTGAGGCCACTGTCCTCGCCCTCTCGCGCGCCGCCATCGCGGCCGGTGAAGCTGTCGTGCAACAGGACCATGACAGGCCATCGTTCGGCGCCGAGCAAGACACGGCGGCGGCTGCGGGCTCGTCGGCCGGGGCCTTCCCGTTCAAGCGAGACGGCCGCGTCAGCGGCGCACTCTGGGTGTTCTCCGACGAAGCTCACTTCTTCGATGACGACCTGCTTCATCTCCTAAAGCGTATCGCCGAAGACATCTCGTTCGCCCTCGACGGTTTCGATCAAGAAGCGTTGCGGCAGGCTGCCGAGTCCCGCGCCAATTACCTTGCACGCCACGACATCCTGACTGGACTCTATCGCCGCAACGTCATCGAAGATGCCATGGAGCGTTTTCATACGCAGGACTCACAGGCACCCTCGGTCTACAGTCTCGGACTCATAGATCTCGATCACTTCAAGGTCATAAACGACACCTACGGCCACACCGTCGGCGACAAAGTGCTCGTGCATACAGCCAAGATCCTGCGGGGCAGCATGCGCCTAGGGGACCTGGTAGGACGCTGGGGCGGAGAAGAGTTTCTCTGCCTCCTCCCGGCCGCCGAACCCGACTCGGCCCTCTACAGCATGGAACGTATCCGCGACCAGCTGGCGAATACACCGATCTTCGTGGCCGGGCGTGAACTACGTGTGACAGCCAGCATAGGAGTGGCCTCCTCTCCCTCCGATGGCAAGACCCCGGCCGAGCTCATGACCATGGCCGACGCCGCCCTCTATCGGGCGAAACAAGAGGGAGGCAATCGGGTCCACAGGGCGGGCTCCACCCCGAGTATCTTTCTTGTCGGCGGACAGATCGAGGAGGCCTTGGGGCGCGATTGCGTCATGGCCGCGGCGCAACCTATCGTCTCCTTGAAAGATGGGGCGCTCGTGGCCGACGAATCGCTCGCACGCCTCGTGCTACCCAACGGGACGACCCTGGAGGCCCGACAGTTTATCGACGCCGCGGCCCACCTCGGCCAGCTCCAGCGCATCGATCAGGCCGTCATAGCGCTCGCCATGCGCCGTTGGGCGGAGCGCGTCAAGAACGACCGCGCCCCCATCCTGCACTTCGTGAACGCCTCGGCAGGCCTGCTCGCACAGGCCCACAACCTAGCTACGCTCCTGGAGGAGGCCCGTAAACAAAGCCATCTCGCCGATCTGGAGGGCGCCAATGCGACGCCGTTTGTGATTGAGATCACGGAAAGGGCCATGCTCAGGGATCGCCAAGCCGTGAAGCGCCACATCGCTCCTTTGCTCGAGTATGGATTCCGTGTGGCGCTTGATGATTTCGGCAGCGGGTACTCCTCATTTCTGTATCTGGCCGAGTTCCCGGTATCCTTCCTCAAGATAGAAAAGCAGCTCGTGGAACGCGTCGCATCCGAACAACGCATGGCCGCCATCGTCCGGGACATCGCGCGACTCGGCCACGACTTAGGGATAACAACCATCGCCGAAGGCATAGAAGATGCCGACACCGCGCACGCCCTCCTGGACCTCGGCATCGACTGGGGCCAAGGCTACCATTTTGGGCGGCCGGTACTCGAGTCAACCACCCCCGACCTGATAAGCCACGGCCTGTTATGAGCCT
>JAJYHM010000025.1:25739-48421 GCA_021784755.1 Pseudomonadota bacterium | reverse complement strand
GTGAGCGGATCGCAGCCGAGATGAAACCTTTTCTTCTCGCCTTGATCGCCGAACGACGGACGAAGACAACGGTGAAGAAATACGCGGATTATCTCTGGATCTTGGGCGGCGAGATCATCCGCCGGACTCACTTCGAGGAGCGCGACCGGCGACTATCCGGTCGCGCCCTTATTCTCAAGTACATTCACGCGCAGGGTGGCCCTCTGTGGAACGATGCGCGCTATGTGCGCGAGCATGAGGCCTACAATGCCGCGTGTGCCCGCCTCTACCGGTTCCTGACGGGCTCCGAGCCCTGAATTACACCCACTAATTCCGCTGAGGAGCCGGACTTTTTTGCAGAAGTCGACAAGGTAATACAGGAGGCAGGCTCATGAACGCGATCACGATCGGCATCATGCCCCAGAGGAAGATTCGGGAACGCGCCTATGCCATCGCGCGGGGCGAATATCGGCCCGGTCCAGAGGAACCCAAAGTGTGGTTTACCTCCATGAAGTCTCTGGCCGAGGTATTGAGCGACGACAACCGGGCCTTGCTGCGCGTGATTCTGGAGACGGAGCCGGAATCCATTAACGCCTTGGCCGAAACCACGGGACGGAAACCCAGCAATCTCTCGCGCACGCTGAGGACTATGAGTCACTACGGGATCGTGCGCCTAGAGCGGGAGAAACGGCGGGTGCGTCCTATCGTCCAGGCATCAGAATTCCGAATCATAGCGGCCTGAAACACGTTTGATCGCATGATCGGCTTCAGCATTCTCAGGGGGAAGATCTAAGGCGGGAAATTGGGACCTTGGCTGCAATCCAGGGCTTTAAAAGAGCATTTGCCGATATAGCGACACATTGTCCGACAAAGAAAAAGGGCAGGCCGCTTAAGAAAACGACCTGCCCTGAAGGGGTCACGAAACGAAGGGGGGCGCCTTGGGGCGCATGCCCCAGCGATGCCCGCCCCCGCCTCCTGCCTCTTAGAAGGAATACACGATCTGGGCGGCCAGGACGTTATTGCTGCTCTTGTAGCCCGATGCCGCTGCCGCGTCGGCAAACAGGGCGCCGTTCATGGCCTTATCATAGCGATACTCGAACTTCACGATCGTGTTCTTGACCGGGTAGAGCAAGAGATCCGCCGTGACCGCCTCGCGCACCGGCCCATTATTAATGCCGGTTGAGGTCGTCGGGACATAGAAGCCGTCGGCGGGATCCGTCGTGCTTACGTGGCCACCGTTCTTCTTGTCGTTCAGGTAGTCAAAGCGCAAGGTGGCGCCCACAAGCGGCGTGAACCGATAGTTGGCGAGCAGCGAAGTGCCGTACCAGAGGGCATTGCCGCCATTGGCCGCCCCGTCGGTCTGACGACCCAGATCGAACTGCCAATCGAATGTGGCGGCCCCCAAAGTAAGCGCGCCATCGAAATCGTTATAGATGCGCGTGGTCTCGACGGCGGAATTGGCAAGGGTCGGGTTCTTGCCGATCGTCCCGTAGAGCCCGAAGCTCAAGGCGCCGGAAGGGGCGAGCGACACACGATACTCGAACGTGGGGGCCTTGGTGGGGGCTGCACTGCCGGTGTAGGCGGTGTTCCAGGAGTTACCGACCAGGGTCTGGACGGTCACTATCCCCGTTGCGAAGCTGGCACCCGCCCCCGTGAAGTAGCCCGGCTCACTGAAATCATAGAGCAGGTTGTGGGTGATGGTGAGCATCTGGGGTGAGGTCTCAGACTCGTAGCCGTCCCAAGCCGGAACCTGGCCCGCGATGAGGTCGACGGTCTTGCTCACAGGCAGGGTCAGGATTGCGGCGTTGATGATGCTGTTGGCCGCGTGCAGCGTTGTGGGAGACCCAAAGGCGCTCCCGTAACCGCGGGTCGGCATGAGCTGGATATCAATCGACCCGCCATTGCCGAACTTCTTGTTGAAATCGAGATAGAGGTCCCCGAAGGTGCTGTGATAGTAGCTGTAAGGAGTGTTGCGATCGGCGAAGAAGAACGAGCTTACCTGCGCGTCCTGATTGTAGATATACGTCGGATCGATATACCCGGAGATCGCGATGCCGTCCACGGTCTTGGCGTTGGTGGTCGTGGCCATGGCCGGCACGAGTCCCGCCATGACAGCGAGAACGAGCGAGCGGCGGACGGTCTTCAGATGCTTCTTGACGTGCATGGGTTCCTCCCCGTTTGTTTGTTCAAGGAGGCCTAGAGCAAAAACGGTGCCATCACGAGAAAGCCCGCGGGATTCGGCATGTAGACGCGGGTCGCGAAGGTCGCGGCTGCAAAAGTCCTACGTACAAGAGCCTGCTTATGCCCGCGTATTGTGCAAACGCCCGCGCGGAACGCACCCTAGCGGGGCATGGAGGAGCGCAGGCCGCCTTCGCGTTCGATAAAGGCCATGACCTCCGCGAGCCCCGCCCCGGTCTTCAGGTTCGTAAAAACGAAGGGGCGCGTGCCGCGCATACGCGTGGCATCGGTGCGCATCACCTCCAGAGAGGCCCCAACATAGGGCGCGAGGTCGATCTTGTTGATAACGAGCAGATCGGAGCGGGTAATACCGGGGCCGCCCTTGCGGGGTATCTTGTCGCCGGCCGCGACGTCGATGACGTAGAGCGTGAGGTCCGAAAGCTCGGGACTGAAGGTCGCACTCAGATTGTCGCCCCCGCTTTCGATGAAGAGTAGGTCGAGCGCCGGAAAGCGGGATATCAGATCGTCGACGGCGGCGAGGTTCATGGAGGCGTCCTCGCGGATCGCGGTATGCGGGCAGCCCCCGGTCTCGACGCCCAGGATGCGCTCGACGGGGAGCGCCCCGCTGCGCATTAAGAACTCGGCGTCCTCGCGCGTGTAGATGTCGTTGGTGACCACCGCGATGTCGTGGTGCGCGCGCAGACCTTTGCAGAGAGCATCCACAAGCGCGGTCTTGCCGGAGCCCACGGGACCGCCGACACCGACGCGCAAGGGGCCATGCCTATCCTGTTCGCTCACGACCGAAAGATCCTCGTGTATTGGGTTTCATGATGGGCGCAGGCGATGGCAAAACCCGGGGCGAGCGCCCCGAGCTCCTCATCCCCGAGGGCCGGGGCGCAAGTCGCGACCTGCGCGACCAAGTCGACCATCCCGCTCAACAGACGCTGGCCCGCACTCTGCCCCAGGGGCACGATCTTGAGTGCCGCTGCGACCTGATTCTCGAGCCATGCCCAGGCGTAAGCGACGAGCGCCGAAGGCTCCGGGATGGCCCAGGCGAGGCTTGCCGCTGCAAAGCCCAGAGGGACACTCGCAGGCACGCCCTCCGCGCGCGCCTCAAACGCATAGGCGTGGTCTCCGAGGAGTCGCAAAAGGCTTGTGCCGATGACGCGATCTTCGTCCACGAGCTCGCGGGCCTCGCGACTCGCCCGCAGATAGTGACTCCAATAGACAAGCGCAGCGTGGTCGTGCGCGGCGAGGGCCTTGCGCAGCCGGCAGAGGAGCGGCAGATCGAGACGCGCGATCGCATGCGTGAGGAGCCCCTCTATCCAATCACGCGCGCCCGCCTCGTCCACCGCCCAGCCCTTGGCGGCCGCGGCCTCCAAGCCCTGCGAATACGCATAAGCCCCTATGGGCAGGGCCGGACTTGCCAATCGCAGGGTCTGACAGAGGGCGGCCGCATCAGTCATGATGGTGGTGACCGTAGGCGCCGGTCTCCGGCTCGAACGGTGCCGTGCAGGATGTCACCGTAAGCCCGAGCTGGCGCACCATGGCGTCGAGGACGTGGTCTTCCAGGTAGGTGGCGGTGAGCGCCTCGATCTGCACCGCGACATGGCGATTACCGAGATGGTAACAGGCCCGCGCCAAGGCGTGCGCATCGCCCGCCGCGGCCCGGCTCAGACGCTCAGAAGCAGCGCGCACTAGGATCACGGCACCGTCCTCGGCGCGCAAAAGATCGCCGTCCTTGAGGGCGCGACCCCGCGGTAGATCCAAAAGGATCTCATCGCCCCCGTCGAGCACCGCGCGCTGCCGACTCTTAGTGCGCCGCTCGAAGGGCAGGGTCAGCGTCTCCCGCCAGGGACTCGAGGCATCGGCGTGGTCCGTAACTCGGCGCACGAAAACCCCCCTAAAAAAGGAAATAGCGCTGCGCGAGCGGCAATTCAGCCACCGGGTCGCAGCGTAGCAGCATACCGTCGGCACGGACCTCGTAGGTCTGCGGATCAACCTCCATGCGCGGCAGATAGTCGTTGTGGGCCATGTCGGTCTTACGCAGCCCGCGGATGCCGGAAGCCACCGCCAAGCGACGCTTGAGGCCCAAACGCCCGCCCACATCCCGATCGAACGCCGCCTGCGAGACGAAGGTGAGACACGTGGCCGCGGGCGCAAGCCCCAAGGCCCCGAACATGGGGCGGTAGATGACGGGCTGGGGCGTCGGGATGGAGGCATTGGCGTCCCCCATCAAGGACGCTGCAATCATGCCGCCTTTGATCACGAGCGAGGGCTTCACGCCGAAGAACGCCGGGCGCCAGAGGACAATGTCAGCGAGCTTCCCAGGCTCCAAGGACCCTACCTCGTGACTGATCCCATGGGCGCGCGCCGGATTGATGGTGTACTTGGCGATATAGCGCTTCACGCGCAGGTTGTCGTGACGCACCCCGTCCCCCGGCAAAACGCCGCGCTGCACCTTCATCTTGTGCGCGGTCTGCCAGGTGCGCAGGATGACCTCGCCTATACGGCCCATGGCTTGCGAGTCCGAGGACATCATGCTGATTGCCCCCATGTCCTGCAGGATGTCCTCCGCCGCTATGGTCTCCGGCCGGATGCGCGACTCGGCGAAGGCCACATCCTCCGGGATCGCCGGATCCAGGTGATGGCAGACCATGAGCATATCCAGGTGCTCGTCTAGCGTGTTGACCGTGAAAGGCCGTGTCGGGTTCGTGGACGACGGCAGGACATTGGCGTAGCCGCACACCTTGATGATATCCGGGGCGTGCCCGCCCCCCGCCCCTTCGGTATGGTAGGTGTGGATAGTGCGGTCCTGGAACGCGGCGATGGTGTCATCGACGAAACCCGACTCGTTCAAGGTATCGGTATGGATGGCCACCTGCACATCGTAACGCTCGGCGACACTGAGACAGTTGTCGATGGACGCCGGCGTCGTCCCCCAATCCTCATGAAGCTTGAGACCGATCACCCCGGCCCAGACCTGCTCCTCCAGGGCCTCGGGCAGGCTCGCATTTCCCTTGCCCAAAAGGCCGATATTCACGGGCAGGTCCTCGATCGCACCCAGCATGCGCTCGATATGCCAGGGGCCGGGCGTGCAGGTGGTCGCGTTGGTGCCGGCTGCCGGCCCCGTGCCCCCGCCGATCAAGGTCGTGACGCCCGACATCAGGGCCTGCTCGACGAGCTGGGGACAGATAAAGTGGACATGCGCGTCTATGCCGCCGGCGGTCGCGATCAGTCCCTCGCCGGCGATGATCTCCGTGCCGGGACCTATGGGAACCGTAACACCTGACTGGATATCCCCGTTGCCCGCCTTGCCGATAGCCGCGATGCGGCCGTTCTTCAGGCCGATATCCCCCTTGACGATGCCGCCATAATCGACGATCAGCGCATTGGTGATGACCGTGTCCATGGCGTGGCGGCTGGCGTACTGCCCCTGTCCCTGCCCGTCGCGGATCACCTTGCCGCCCCCGAACTTCACTTCCTCGCCATAAACGGCGTAGTCGTGTTCCACCTCTATCCACAGATCCGTATCGGCCAGCTGTACCCGGTCCCCGACCGTAGGTCCGTAGAGCGCGGCATAGGCCTTGCGCGGGATGTCGATCACCTAATCGAGCCCTCCCATGACGAGACCCCGAAACCCATAGACGCGCCTCAAACCCTCATAGGGAATGAGCTCCACCTCGCGACTCTGTCCGGGCTCGAAACGCAAGGCGGTCCCGGCGGGAATGTTGAGACGACAGCCGCGGCTCAGCTCGCGGTCGAACACCAGCGCCCCGTTCGTCTCATAAAAATGGTAATGCGATCCAACCTGGATGGGACGATCACCACGATTGGCGACCGTCACGCGCTGGCCCACGCGACCTGCATTCAACCGCACATCGGGGCCCAAGCAGTCGATCTCGCCTACCGTCATCGCATGTCTCTCAAGGAATGGGGTTGTGGACCGTCACAAGCTTCGTTCCGTCGGGAAAGGTGGCCTCCACTTGGATCTCGCTCACCATTTCGGCGATACCCGGCATGACGTCCTCGCGCGTCAACACAGTGGTCCCGTAGCTCATAAGCTCGGCCACCGTGCGCCCGTCCCGGGCCCCCTCCAAAAGGGCGGCGCTGATCAGGGCCACGGTCTCCGGATAGTTCAGCTTAAGGCCGCGCGCCCGTCGCCTTTCGGCGACCAGCGCCGCGGTGAAGATCAGGAGTTTGTCGCGCTCCTGGGGTAAGAGATCCATTGCGTCCCTCTTCTTTCAGGTATGCCATACCCTCGGCTCACAGGCCGCTAGACTAAAACACAGGCGCCGCATGATGCGCCAGGCGCCCACCAGTGTCTGGCGGGCACGATCTGCGCTATCGCCGAGGTAACGCATGACGAGTATCTCGTCATTTTCGGTAAACGACAAGGGCTCGGGGCTTGCGACACAAAGCGCGCGCAGGGGCGCCGCGTCGAACCCACCCATTTTGGTGCAAATGAGAGTCGCGCAGACACTCCGGCCGCCGAGACCGAAGTTTTTGCCAAGAACGGTCCCGCCGCCCTCGAAGAGGGCATGGTCCACCCACAGCGGAAGCCCATCGCGCCATACGCTGAAGCGCTGATCAAACACGCCGTCCTCGAAGGGTTCCACACTTGCCGGACGGCCCATGCACACGATATCCCAACCGACGAATGACGCATCGGCCGTCAGCTCGACCCGCAGCGTGCTGGCAACACGCGCCCGATCAAACAGAATGGCCTCCATCGGCAACCATTCGAGGCGTGCGCCGGCGGCGAGCGTCATGATGGCTTCCTGGCGCACGGAGGGACCGGACGATCGGTAATATTTCGTGGCGGCAGGCGTCGTCAGAAGGGCTGATGCACCCTCCCCGCACCGCACGCTCAAGGTCTGGCGGTCACCTCCCACGTAACCCCCGGGCGGATGCAGGAGATAGGTGTGCACGGGCTCGGGGCCTTCGGGGTAGAACGGGCGCTGCACGCGCGCAGGCCCCCTATGCTCATTGGTGACGAGCACCGTACGCGCGCCTTGACGCGCAAAGTCCAAGCGTAACGACGCGTCCCACCCGCCGTCTGAATTGCGCATACCGGTCCCCTGATGTGCGGCCTCATGCCGCTTCGATCGAGCGCCCATGACAACAGAGCGGGATGCGGGTCTCAAGTCTTTCCTTGCGCCGAGCGTGCGCGCATACGCACCGCGCGGGAACGTACGCCCGAGGTCGAGCCCGGAACGGGTGCATCGCGACCAAGGGGCACGACGCCCCGAAGAGTCTTTGCCGGACGCTTCCGGCATCGCTTTCGGCTAAACCTTCTTTCCCTCCTGGGCGCGGTCAAGGCGCGTGCCCAGTCGCCGCCGTTGCCATAGGACATAGAGGGCCGGGATGACGAGCAGGGCCAGAATCGCGGCGCTGAACATGCCGCCGACAATAGGGGCGGCGATACGCTTCATGACGTCGGCGCCGGCGCCGTGACTGAACATGATGGGCAAAAGCCCGCCGACGACGAGCGTCAAGGTCATGGCCAGGGGCCGCAACCTCAGCATGGTCCCCTCTATGACCGCGAGCCGTAGATCATGCCAGGTCTTCAAGGCATCGCGCGCGCGATGCCGGGCCAGAGCTTGGTCAAGGTAGACCAGCATCACGACCCCGAACTCGGTGGCCACCCCGGCCTGAGCGATGAAGCCCACGGCAACCGCCACCGACAGCTTGTAGCCGAGCCAGTACACGAGCCAAAACCCACCTACCAAAGACAAGGGGAGCGTCAAAAGAATGATCGCCACCTCCACCCAGCTCCGAAACGTGAAGTACAAGAGCAACGCGATCAGCACCAGCACCGATGGAACGACGATCTCGAGACGCCGGTCGGCGCGACGCATGACTTTGTACTCGCCCACCCACGATACGGTGTAGCCGGCCGGCAAGGCCCCGGTGCGGGCAATCGCGCGACGGGCGCGGGCCACATACTGCGTTATGCTAGTCCCGGGGGCGAGGTCGATGTAGACCCAGTTGCTCAGTTGTCCGTTATCGCTCGTGAGCATCGGCGGGCCGCCTTCGATGCGAAGGCGCGCCAGTTGGCCCAGGGGGATCTGCGCGCCGTCGGGGGCGGCGACGCGGCTCGCGGCGAGTGCGGCCAACGATTGGCGTAAGCGGCGCGGATAGCGCAGCACCACGGGGACCCGGCGCAGGCCATGGACGGCAGTGGTCAAGGTGGCGCCGCCGATGGCGGTCTCGACCAAGCGATTGACGTCGGCCACCGACAGGCCGTAGCGCGCCGCCCGGGCGCGGTTGGTGCGCACCACGATGTAGCGACCGCCCGTCACGGGCGCGGCATAGGCGGACTCGGTCCCGGGGACCGTCTGCAAAGCGGCCTGGATGCGCCGGCCAAGCCGCCCCAGAATCGCGAGCCGCGGGCCCGCGATCTTGATCCCAAGCGGGGTGGTAAGTCCGGTCGTGACCATATCCACCCGGTTCTTTATGGGCTGAGTCCAAACGATGGAGACACCCGGGATGTCGAGGACCCGCGTCATGGCGTCCTGCAGCCCGTGCAAGGTCATGCCTGCGGGCCAGTGCGACTGGCGCCGCAAGGTGACGGTGGTATCGAACATGGGCAGTGGCGCCTGGTCAGTCGCAGTCTGTGCGCGGCCGGCCTGCCCGAAGACCGTCTTGACCTCGGGAAAAGTCTTCAGGATGCGATCGGTCTGTTGCAAGACCTGCCCGACCTCGCCGATCGATACCGCCGGATTCTGAAGGACCGGCATGTAGAGCAAGGTGCCCTCGTTCAAAGGCGGCATGAACTGGGACCCCAGGCGACCCAGCGGGTAGAGGATAGTGAGCGTCAACAGCAAGGCCGCGACCAGCATGAGGCGCGGAGCCGAAAGGACCATGCGAATCAAGGGGGCATAGATCGCGGCCACGAAGCGGTTCAAGGGATTCTTGCTTTCCGGCGGGATATGCCCGCGAATGAACCATGCCATGAGGATGGGCACGAGCGTAATGGAAAGCACCGCGGCCACCGCCACCGCGTAGGTCTTGGTGTAGGCAAGCGGCGCAAACAGTCGCCCCTCCTCACCCCCTAAGGCGAAGATCGGCAGAAAGGACACGGCGATGATCACGAGCGAGAAAAAGAGCGCCGGACCCACCTCCTGCGCGGCCACCAGCGCCGACGCCCAGGGACCGCTGTCTGGTTCCCGTTCGAGATGCTTATGCATGTTCTCGATCATCACCACCGCCGCGTCCATCATGACCCCTATGGCGACGGCAATGCCCCCCAAGGACATGATGTTGGCGGGGATCCCTTGCAACCACATGATCACGAAGGCGGCCAGGATGCCAAGCGGCAGGGCTACGATCGCGACCAGCGCCGAACGCACGCGCCACAAAAATGCCACCGCGATGATGGCCACCGCGGCGATCTCCTCGAGGAGCTTTCCGGTCAGGGTGTGGATGCTGCGGGCGATGAGCGGCGCCTGACTATAGGTGGTGACCACCTGCACGCCGGGCGGCAGCGATGCACGCAGCGCGCGTAACTTCCGCTCGACGCGATGGATGACGAGATCGGCGTTGCCGCCCTCGTCCATCATGACCACCCCGCCCACCACCGGCCCCTCGCCATTCAACTCCGCCAGCCCATTGGCGAGCTGCGGTCCACGCTGCACACGCGCGACATCGCGCAACATGACCGGCACGCCGTCGTGCACACCCAGAGGGGCGTGCGCCAGATCGTCGAGGGAACGGATATAGCCCGAGGTGCGCACGATATAGCCCGTGGACCCCATGTCCACGACCGACCCGCTGGTCTCACCGTTGTCGGCGCGGATCGCGGCCTCCACCTGTGGCAAGGTCACCCCATAGGCGAGCAGCTTCTGTGGGTTCACTACCACCTGATACTCGGAGACCATGCCCCCCAAGGTCGCGACCTGGGCGACGCCGGGGACCGCCTGAAGGGCGTACTTCAGTGTCCAGTTTTGCAAGGTCGTAAGCTGCGCGAGATTCAAAGTCCCGCCGGGATCGGTAAGGGCGTATTCGAATACCCAGTCGACCCCCGAGCTGTTCGGCCCAATGGCCGGCACGACCCCGGCTGGCAGGCGCGACTGCGCCTGACTCAGGTACTGGAGTACGAGGTTGCGCGCCTCATAGATGCGCGTGCCACCCTTGAAGAGCACATAGACATAGGAGTCTCCAAACATGGAATAGCCACGCACCGCGGTCGCCCCCGGCACTTCCTGGAGTGTCGTCTCCAGGGGGTAGGTCACCTGATCCTGTACCACCTGTGGGGCCTGCCCGGGATAGCGGGTCTTGACGATGACCTCCGCGGGCGAGATATCCGGCAAGGCCTCCAGCGGGATGTGTGTCAGGGCCAGGGTTCCGGCGACGAGCAGAAACGCGGTGGCGATCAGCACGAGCGCCGGATTGGTCATACACCAACGCATCACGGCCCTAATCATGGCGCGCCTCGCCGCCCATGGCGGTCGAACGGCGGTGTCCATGGTCCCCGGCCGTTGAGGGCGGCAGCATACGCGCCCGCACGGCCTGGAACTGGGACTCGGAGTACAGCAGGAACTGGGCCGCGTCGACGACCTTTTCGCCTGCGGTGAGCCCGCGCCTTATGACCGTCCAACCGCGATTCGAGGGGCCGATCGCCACCTGCGTTGGCACAAAGTGTCCGTGAGCGCCGCCGATCATGACGAAATCCCCTTGCCGGGTACGCAATACCGCGCTCGCGGGGACCGCCAAGGCCTGGCGTGGGCGCGCGAGCACGGTCGCCTCAGCAAACATGCCCGGTTTCAGGAGCCCGCCCTGCGCCGGGATGCTCAATCGCGCCGTAACCGTACGCGTCTTGGGATCGAGCGTTGGATAGAGGAAGGTCAGGTGCCCCGCCCACACCCGCCCTGGATAGGCCGGAAGGCTGAGCCGTACAGGATCGCCGATGCGCACCCATGGCAACTGCGACGAGTAGATCGCAACGTTCATCCATACGTGGTCGAGATTCGCGATACGCATGAAATCGTGGCGTGGCGAAATATACCCGCCCTGATGGACACCCAGGCGCAACACCACCCCGGAGACGGGCGCTTTTATGGGAATGGAGCGCAGCGGCCGGCCGCGTCGGTCGAGCGCCTCTAAGTCGGAGCGGGTGAGCCCGAGCAGGCGCAGACGAGCGCGGGCGGCACGCCCAAGTCGCGCCCCACCGGCGGCTTTGGCAATGAAATATTCACGTTCGGCGCTATACAGAACCGGCGCGTAGACCCGCGCCAGCACCTCCCCCTTATAGACCGCATCACCCACGGCGCGCGTGGTGAGTCGCTCGACCCACCCCGAGAAACGCGGATTGATCGCATAGACCCGATTCTCGTCGACCACCACGGTTCCTACGCTATGGATGGGATGGCCCATTTGACGAAGTCGTACCCGAACAAGGCGCACGCCGAGGCTTTGCCTAAGGCGCGGGTCGATCGCCAATCCCGGGTGAGCAGACGCCCCCTGGCCGGTGGCAGCCGACGCATAGACCGGCACATAGGCCATGCCCATATTGTCCTTCATGGGATGATCCGAATGGATGCTCGGGTTCATGGGCGCCGCCCAATACAGAATGCGCCGCTTGGCAGGCTTAGCTTGGGCACGAGCCGTCGGCGCATAGACCGGCACATAGGCCATGCCCATATTGTCCTTCATGGGGTGATCCGAATGGATGCTCGGATTCATGGGCGCTGCCCAATAGAGAATGCGCCGCTTGGCCTTGGCCTGCGGTCGCGGCGCCGATGCGGCGCCCGACGAGACCGTGGCGGGCTGCGCCTTCACATACCAAATGGCCGTCGCGCCAAGCGCTATGACGACACCTGCGAACAGGAATGCTCTCCCCTTATTGGTCATTGCCGTGCCCCCCAGATCGTTGTGTCGTCAGCCAAGCGATTTCGGCCGCCACGGTTTCGAGATCCTTGGTGTCTCTCAGGCGCAGCAGCGCGTATTTGAGCACCCGCCCCTGGGCGGCAAGGGCCGCGTTCATACCGAGGCGCCCGGCCGCATAGGCATCCAAGGTCGCGGCAAAGGCGGCGCGGGCCGTGGGCAGGAGCGAGTTTTCCGTGCGTGAAAGTTCGCGCGTCAAGGCCGTGTGGAGGGACTCGGCGCTCTGTAGGCGCCGCACCAAGGCAAGGCTGTGGTCCTCGTAGCGGTAGCGCGCCTCGAGCTTACGGGCGCGCGCCGCATCCAGGCCTTGGTCCTGACGCTCGGCCGGAAAGATCGGCAGACTAAAATCGAGACCCACGGACAGCCAATTGGGGCTGCCAGGGAAGAAGTCCTTGCCGTAAGCGGCGCTGACTGTGATCGCCGGCCAATAAGCGCTCTTGGCAACACCGACCGCGGCACGTGCTGCCCGCCACTTATCGCGCGCCGCAAGCAGCGCGGGTTGACGATCCACGCGGGACTTGCCAGTGGCAAAGGGGGTCACATGCAGGACCGGCCACGCGGTAGCAAGCACCGGGGGCTGGGATCGCGCCAGAATCTGGCCAATGCGTGCCCGCTCGGCGGCACTGCTTGCGTGAAGGCCGTCCGCACGATTGCGCAGCGCCGCCACCGCGAGCTTGGCGCGCAAGACGTCGGCCAAAGAAGCGCGGCCGGCACGATAGCGGGCACGGGCCGCGGCGAGAGTCTCTCGGGCCAACCGCTCTTCGCGCGCCACGGCCGCCGCCGCCTTATGGGCATAAAGGGCCGCAAACCAGGCCTCGCGTAGCAAAAAGATGATCTCGGCGCGCCGCTCGTAGCCGGTCTCGATCGCGGCACGCGCCGCATACCGGGCCTTGCGACGTCGGGCGCTGAGTTCGCCCCACGGCGGAAAGGACTGCTTCACGCCAAACTGAACGACGCTCATCTGCTGTTGACGCATGGAGAAGTTGTTGAGCGGCACGTTCTCCGCGCCCAGGGACAGCTGGGGGTCCGGTAGCTGCCCCACGGCGACCGCCTCGTGGCGCAAGGCGAGCGCCGCCTGCCGTAAGCCCTTCAGGCTTGGGTTGCCATGCACCGCCAAGATCTCGGCCTGTGACAGGCTTAAATGGGCGCGGGGCGCGGCGCTTGCAGCATTCGCAAACCAGATCGCAGCAAAGCAGAACATCGTCGCTAGGACTCGGGGGCACGGTCCCGCCGTCCGTGCTCTCCCGAAGGAAAGACGGCGGGCGACCGAACAGCTCAGGGCATCACGGGCACGGGGATGCACCGTTTCGGGGCAATTATCAAATTCCATCGAAGCCAGTCCTCGGTTAAGGATCGACACCTGCTTGAAGCAGGGCCAACTTCTTTACCGAAGGACGGTTAAATGAGGAGACGGGCGAAGCGCAGAAAGGCAGGCGGGGCGCGGGCGGCCGGGCGGCTCGCGGGCGAAGACGCGGTTCCGGCGAGAGAGACGATTCCAGGACTGCTGTAGCGCATGGGGAGCAGCGGATGGACCATCACGGCGGCTGCTACGTGGGGGCCCAATCTATGGTGGCATTGGAGCTGACGGCAGGCGTTCATGCCCGACACAACGCCGTGCGAGCTCTTTGACATGCCCGCCATGGAGGCGATGCGCGGCATCATCTGGCATACGGCGGTTCTCTGGGGACCGGCCTGGTAAGCCGCTGCCTGCAAGGGCCAAAGCCCCATGAACGCGATCCACGCTGCAAGGAGCATGCGGGAGGAATGACGGAATCGCGACATAGTCCCTGCAGGTGGCAACGGATAGGGATTCCAGACTAGAGGGGGCGGGCCTGCGCTGTCAAGAGGGACAGCGCAGGCCCGCCGCGCGAGGCAACCTGTCAGTGCCGGACCAGGGTAAAGTGTCGCAACACATTATTCCCGAGGAGTTGCTGTAAGACGGCGAAGAAGACATGGCCCGCCAAATAGAACCACACCAGGTAGGACAACCAGAGATGCACGACGCCAAGGGTCGTGAGGATCCCATATCCGGCGGTGTTTGCGAAAAACCCATAACCACCCGGGATTACGAAATAGATCAAAACGCCCGTCACGGCCATGCCCGATACCGCAAGCAGGCCTATGCCGTGCATGAAACTCGACAGGCCTACGACATCTCCCGCGCTCGGCAACTTCCCAAGAAAGATGCCCCCCAGCTCGCGCCCGACGCTTCTCAAGCCGGTGCGATTCCATGGGAAGATAACGCCAAGATCATTCCGTGCCCAAGTCCACATCCAATCGACGATGATCACGAGGAGGGTCGCGATACCCAACATGCTGTGAAGAAAAACCCAGTGCGGATGAGTCGCGCGTGACACGATCACTCCTGCCAACATGTCCGCAAGTACTGTAACGGCGAGCGTCGCATGCAGGATGCGCGTGCCGTTGTCCCATGGCCGTGATTCCATAAGTATCTCCTATTTTACTTATATAGCCACTTTTATCGGTCGTGGCTTGAGGCCGTAATCCCACTACGGAAAATAGCGATGACAACGCCATCGTTACTATGATCCGAGAAATTGCGATTTGTCAAAACCTCTCGGACCCCGGGGTCGCGCGGCGCCGTGGGGACCGCCCTGGCAAGGGGCGGCCACGCCGATGCCTACTCTGTGGCAAGACCGGTCCGAGGTGGTTGCCATTCCGAATCTGTCACTATGACATTTACTGGAATATCAGCCGAAGGGTGGCTCATCGCCGGAGGATGTAGCCTCGCATCAGGAAGCCGAGATTCGTTGCGGCGGACAACGTCTTAGAAAAGCGAGTAGGGATCGACATCGAGAGACCACCGCACCTGCGCGGCGACCGGGATTTCCGCCACGCGCGCGAGCCAGGCCGTGAGCCAGGACTGCAGGGCGGCGCGTTGTGCGCTCGTCGCCAAAAGCTGCGCGCGGTGGTAGCCCGCGCGGCGCGCGAGCACCGCCGGCAAGATGCAGCCGAGCCGCACTTCGGGCGGGGTCGCCGCGAGACGCTTGGCGGCCTCCAGAAATCGCAGCGCGATCTCCGGCTTACGGGCCTCGGCGCGCAACAGGGCGCAATGGGTATAGGGCGGGAAGGCGGTCTCGCGCCGTTCCTGCAAGGCGACATCTGCGAAGGCCTCATAGTCGAGACGCGCAAGGGGCACCCATAAGGGATGCGCCGGGTGATGGGTCTGGATGAGTACCTGACCTGGTCTGTCGCCACGGCCGGCGCGGCCGGCGACCTGCACGATCTGCGCAAACAACTGCTCATCGGCCCGGAAGTCATTGCCGTGCAGTCCCTGGTCCGCATGAATCACGCCGACTAACGTCATGTTCGGGAAGTCATGACCCTTGGCCAGCATCTGGGTACCGACGAGCACGTCGATCTCATGCCCCCGCACCTTGCGCAACAAGGCGTTGAACGCAAGCCGACTGCCCGTCGTGTCGCGATCGACGCGGGCGACGCGGGCGCCGGGTAGCGCGCGGCGCAGGCCCTCTTCCACCCGCTCCGTGCCGTCCCCGACACGCACGAGCCCCTCATGCCCGCAGGCCGGGCACGCGGTCGGCAAGGGTCGTTCATGCCCGCAATGATGGCAGCGCAGGCGGCGGTCGCCGAGGTGCACGGTAAGGCGGGCGTCGCAGCGATCGCAGGGCGCGTGCCAGCGACATTGGGGACACAAAAGCACCGGGGCATAGCCCCGGCGGTTCAGAAACAGGAGCGCCTGCTCCCCGCGCGCCACATGCGCGCGCAAAGCCGCGATCATGGGGGCCGACAGGCCATCGCGCGCGCGGTCGCGGCCCAGATCGATGAGGCGCACACTGGGCAGCGCGCGGGCCGGCCCCCGGTCCGGTAAGGTGAGGAGGTGGTAGTGCCGCTCGCGCGCGTGACGATAGCTTTCGAGGGAAGGGGTCGCCGAACCGAGCACGACCGGGATCTGTAGACGCTTCGCGCGCCACACGGCGAGGTCACGGGCGTGATATCGGAAACCGTCTTGCTGCTTGAAGGACGCGTCATGCTCCTCGTCGACGATCACAAGCGACAGATGCTTCATCGGCGTGAACACTGCTGAGCGCGTGCCCACCACCACGCCCAGGCGCCCGGCGGCGGCGGCCGACCAGACCCGCGCGCGCTCGCCGGCAGCACAGGCGGAATGGAGCGTACCGATCGCAGTCCCGAGGCGCGCCTCGAAGCGCGTGACGAGTTGCGGTGTGAGCCCGATCTCCGGGACCAAGACAAGGGCCTGGCCGCCGGCTTCGACCACCCCGGCCAGCAGATCGAGGTACACCTCGGTTTTGCCACTGCCCGTGACCCCAAACAGGAGAAAAGCGACGAAGGTGCCGAAGGCGGCACGCACCGCGTCGCAGGCGGCCCGCTGATCCGGACGCAAGACCACGCCGTCTGGGCACGGCGTGGATCCGGGCGCCGGGGCCTCGCGCTCCTCGACCAAGCCCTGCGCCATCAAGGCCCGCAATGCGGGCCTAAAGCCGGGTCCCAGGGCCTTCAAGCCGCTCTCATTCAAAATGCCCGCGGCCTTGATAGCCTCCCAGAGGGCCGCCTGCCGTCGGGCCCGACCAAAGCGCGCGGCCTCGGCCGCAAGACCCATGGCGGTGAGCCCGTAGGCGCGCGCGGTCACCGCTTCGTCGCCGCGCTTCAAGGCCCCCGGCAGAGCCGCAAACAAGACCTCGCCCAAAGGATGGTGATAATAGTCGGCGGCGAAGCGCAATAAGCGCAGCTGCTCGCTCGACAAGAGGGGTTCTCGGTCGATGACCGCGAGGATGGGGCGCAAGGTGATGCCCGGCAGGGCTTCGGTGGGGACCTCGATGACAATACCTGTCAACACCCGGCGCCCCAAGGGGACGCGCACACGCACCCCGGGCGCCAAAGGGTGCTCGTATTCGTAGTCGAAGCTCCGCCTGAGCGGAACCGGCAAACTCACGCGAATGGCGACCATGGCAGAGACTCATTATTCCCGGTTCGATCCCGAAACCCAAACGGCTTTCGATTTCGGCGCTAAAGGGCTGGATCAGAAAGCAATTCCACCTTACCCACAGACTCTGTGGATAACTGTGTTGAAAAGCAGCGGGAAGCCGTCCGGCTTTGGCCTGATTGCTGATTCCGCTTTAAACTGATGAAAAAATAGGCGACCTATTTTTCATATTGTTTTTCAATAGGTTAGGTAGATGCGCGAGGGTGCGGCCGGGCCCAGGCGCGGGTCGCGACCGGGGGTCCTGACACACAGCCGAAATGTGAATAACCGACTGACTGCATCAGAAAAAACTGAAATAGAATGCCCCCAAACGGGGCGGCGACGGGGCGCGAGTGGCCCCGGCGGGAAATTTTAGGAAAGCGGACGGCAACTTAGCGCGTGCACAGTTTCCAGGCACACGCCCACCTGTGCGGGATCCACGTCGGGACGTACCCCATGCCCGAGATTGAAGACATGCCCCGGCCCCTCGCCGAAATCCGCGAGCACCGCCTCGACCTCCGCCTTGAGCCGTTCCGCGGGGGCGTACAAGGCCATGGGGTCGAGGTTGCCCTGCAGGGCGACACGGCCGGCGGTGGTCGCGCGGGCGGTCGCAAGCGAGGTCATCCAGTCGATCCCGAGCGCATCGCAGCCGGTCTCGGCCAGCGCCGGCAACCATGAGCCGCCGCCCTTGGTGAAGACCACCACCGGTATGGGCACGCCGTCGCGGTTCCGGTTCAGGCCAGCCACGACTGCGGCCATGGGGTCGCGGGAGTAACGCAGGAAATGGTGGGCGGCGAGGCTCCCACCCCAGGTATCGAAGATCATGACGGCCTGCGCCCCGGCCTCGATCTGGGCGTTCAGGTAAGCGGTGACGGCGTCCACGAGCACCGACAACAGATCCGAGAGCGCCGCCGGGTCCGAATACAACAAGCCCTTGACGCGCCGGAAGTCATCACTTGCCTGCCCCTCGACCATATAGGTCGCGAGCGTCCATGGGGAACCGGAAAAGCCGATCAAAGGGCAAAGGCCGGCGAGCTCGCGCCGGACCCGACCTACGGTATCGAGCACATAGCGCAGGCTCGCAAACGGGTCCGGGGCCCGCAGACGGGCGATGTCGTGGCGATCGCGGACCGGGTGCGCGAATCGCGGCCCCTCGCCTTCCACGAAAGACAGGCCAAGCCCCATGGCGTCCGGGACCGTCAGGATGTCGGAAAACAGGATCGCGGCATCGAGGGGGTATCGGCGTATCGGCTGGATCGTCACCTCGCAGGCCAGCTCGGGGTTCTGGCAGAGGTTCATGAACGAGCCCGCCTGCGCGCGCAGGGCCCGGTATTCGGGCAGATAGCGGCCGGCCTGGCGCATAAGCCAAGCCGGGGTCATGTCCACCGGCATGCGCATGAGCGCCCGGAGCAGTCGGTTACTGCGGTCCGACCCCGCGTCGAGTTTCGTCATAATTTGAGGTAGTCCAGTATCCCCTCCGCCGCCTGCCGCCCCTCGTACACGGCCGTCACCACGAGATCCGAGCCACGCACGGCATCGCCCCCGGCGAAGACCTTGGGCTGTGTGGTCTGGTGTCGGTAAGGGCCCGCTTCAGGGGCCTTGATGCGCCCCACGCGGTCGGTCTCTATGCCGAACTCGGCAAGCCACGCGGGCGGGCTGGGACGAAAACCGAAGGCCACGATGACATCATCGGCGGGTATGATCTGCTCGGTCCCGGGGACCGGCTCGGGACGGCGCCGGCCACGCTCGTCCGGTGGTCCGAGCACGGTCTCCACCACGCGTACGCCCTCAACGCGATCCGTTCCCAGGATCTCCACGGGGGCGCGATTCCACACGAATTGTACCCCTTCTTCCTTGGCATTGGTCACCTCGCGCCGCGACCCCGGCATATTGGCCTCATCGCGCCGGTACACGCAGGTCACGGACGCCGCGCCCTGCCGGATCGCGGTCCGATTGCAGTCCATGCCCGTGTCGCCACCGCCCAAGACCACCACCCGCCGGCCCTTGAGGTCGACGTAGGGGGCCTCGCCCTCGGGAAGCCCGAGGTCGCGGCGAATGACGCCCGCGAGATAAGGGAGCGCCTCATGCACGCCCGGCAGATCCTCGCCCGGAAACTCCCCCTTCAGGTAGGTGTACGTGCCGACCCCCACGAACACCGCGTCATAATCGCGCAAGAGATCGCCAAACGGCAGATCCTCGCCGATGCGGGTATTCAAGACAAACTCTATGCCCATCCCCTCCAGGATCGAGCGCCGCACGCGCACGACCTCCTTCTCGAGCTTGAAGCCCGGGATGCCGAAGGTCAGCAGGCCGCCGATCTCGGGGTTGCGGTCGTAGACGACCGCCTGCACGCCGTTACGCGCCAGCACATCGGCGCACGCAAGCCCTGCAGGACCCGCGCCGATCACGGCGACGCGTCGGCCGGTCGGCCGCACGGCGCTCAAATCCGGACGCCAGCCGCGCGCATAGGCCTCAGTGAAGATGTATTTCTCGATCGACCCTATGGTCACGGCCCCGAAGCCGTCGTTCAGTGTACAGGCCCCCTCGCACAGGCGATCCTGCGGACAGACGCGACCGCAGACCTCCGGGAGACTGTTGGTCCTGTGCAAAAGCTCGGCGGCCTCGAAGATGTTCTCCTCGGCGATCAGCTTGAGCCAGTTCGGGATGTAGTTGTGGACCGGGCAACGCCATTCGCAATACGGGTTGCCGCAGCCGAGACAGCGGCCGGCCTGCTCCGCCGCCTTCTTGGCATCGAAGCCCCCGTAGATCTCTCGATGGTCGTGGATGCGAACGACCACATCCTTCTTGACGGGATCGGTCCGCGGCTTGTCCAGAAACTGAAAAACGTCCGCCATCAGTGGCTCTCCACAAGCAGGCTGTCGAGACGCACCGCCTTGGGCTTCACAAGCCACATATGCCCCGCCGCCTCGGACCAGTCGGCGATGAGACCGCGCGCATAAGCGCTGCCCGTCGCCTCAGCGTACTCCGCCACGCGACCACGCAGGAACACCTGATAGGCGTCCATTGCCTCGCCCGTGATGCGGTGAATATCGATGAGCTCGTGGTTATAGCGATCGACGAACACGCCGGTCTTGTCGTAGACGAAGGCGAAGCCGCCGGTCATGCCGGCCCCGAAGTTCAGGCCGGTCTCGCCAAGGACTATGACGCACCCACCGGTCATGTATTCGCAGCCGTGGTCGCCCACGCCCTCGACGATCGCAAGCGCCCCACCGTTGCGCACCGCGAAGCGTTCGCCAGCAAGCCCCGCCGCGTACAACGTGCCCCCGGTCGCGCCGTAGAGGCAGGTATTGCCGATGATGGCCGCCTGCTCGCTCGCAAAACGCGAATCGCGCGGCGGATAGACCACGATGCGCCCCCCGGCCATGCCTTTGCCGACGTAATCGTTGGCATCGCCCTCGAGCTCGATGGCAAGCCCCGGGGCGTTGAAGGCGCCAAGACTCTGTCCGGCGGACCCCTTGAGCCTCAGCGTGATGGCCCCCGCAGGCAGCCCCGCGGCGCCGTAACGGCGGGCGATCTCACCCGAGAGCCGGGTGCCCGCTGAGCGGTGCACATTGCGAATGTCATAGTTCAAGACCACAGGCTCGCGGGTCGCAAGCGCGGGGCCCGCATCCTTCATGATCCGCTCGGCCAACTCGCCCTTGTCGAAAGGCGGGTTGCGCTCGGTGAGACAGCGCTGCGGCAGGCCGCGCTCGATACCCGCGTCCGAGATAAGGTCAGAGAGCCGCAAGGCCCGTTGGCGCGCCGTGGCTCCCGGCAGGATGGTCAGGAACTCGGTATGGCCAATCACCTCGTCGAGACTCGAGACGCCGAGAAAAGCGAGGTATTCGCGCACCTCCTCGGCAATGAATCGGAAGTAATTCATCACCATCTCCGGCAGGCCCCGGAAATGGGCCTCCCGCAGGCGACGATCCTGGGTCGCGATGCCGGTCGCGCAGTTGTTCAGATGACAGATGCGCAGATACTTGCAGCCGAGCGCCACCATGGGGCCGGTCCCGAAGCCGAAGCTCTCGGCCCCCAGGATCGCCGCCTTCACGACATCGAGGCCAGTCTTCAGGCCGCCGTCGGTCTGCAACACCACCTTGTCGCGCAGCCCATTGGCGCGCAGCGTCTGATGCGCCTCGCTCAGGCCAAGCTCCCACGGGGTTCCAGCATACTTCACGGACGAAAGCGGGCTTGCGCCCGTACCTCCGTCGTAGCCCGAGATCGTGATGTGATCGGCGTAGGCCTTGGCCACGCCGGCGGCGATCGTGCCCACCCCCGGACCCGAGACCAGCTTCACCGAGACGCGCGCCGTCGGATTCACCTGCTTTAAGTCAAAGATGAGCTGCGCCAGGTCCTCGATGGAATAGATATCGTGGTGCGGCGGCGGCGAGATCAGGGCGATACCGGGCTTCGAGCAGCGCAGCCGCGCGATCATCTCGTTGACCTTGTGTCCCGGAAGCTGCCCCCCCTCGCCCGGCTTCGCGCCCTGGGCAACCTTGATCTGGAGCATATCGGCGTGGACGAGATAATGCGGCGTGACACCGAAACGACCGGAGGCGATCTGCTTGATCCGGGACGACTTGATGGTCCCGTAGCGCGCCGGGTCTTCACCCCCCTCGCCCGAATTCGAACGCCCGCCCAAGGTATTCATGGCGATGGCCAGGGCCTCGTGCGCCTCGGGCGACAGCGCCCCAAGACTCATGCCCGCCGAGTCGAAACGCTTGTACAGGGCGCTCGCCGGTTCGACATCGCTCAAAGGGATGGGGGTCCGATCGGCGCGCAAGGCGAGCAGGTCGCGGACCATGGCCGGGGGGCGGTCGTTGACAAGCCGCGCGTAGACCTTGTAATCCGCGTAGTCGCCTGAGCGTACAGCGTCTTGCAAGGTCTGCACCACATCCGGGTTGTAGGCGTGATACTCCCCGCCATGGATGTATTTGAGCAGCCCCCCCTGCCGTATGGGCTTGCGGGCGCTGAAGGCCTCGCCCGCCAGGACTTCGGCATCCCGTCCGAAATCCGCGAACGTGCTGCCCCCTATGCGGCTTGTGGTGCCGCGGAAACACAACGCCACGATCTCGTCGGCAAGCCCTATCGCCTCGAAGAGTTGCGCCCCGCGGTAACTCGCGATCGTCGAAATGCCCATCTTCGACATGATCTTCAAAAGGCCCTTGTTGATGCCTTTACGGTAATTCTTGACGGCATGACCCTCGTCTTGCGAGGTGATCTCGCCCGAGCGCACCAAGTCCGCGATCACCTCATAGGCGAGATAAGGGAACACCGCCGTCGCGCCGTAGCCTATGAGGCAGGCAAAATGGTGCGAGTCGCGTGCTGTGCCGGTCTCGACTACGATATTGGCCCGGCAGCGCAGGCCCGCGGCGATCAGCGCGTTATGCACGGCCCCCACGGCGAACAGGGCGTGAACCGGCAAGCGCCCCGGGGCGACATCACGATCCGACAGCAGGATCACGACCGTGCCTGCGCGCACCGCGTCCACCGCCGCCGCGACGAGGGCCCGCACCGCGCCCTCGAGCGTCGTGACCTGCGGGTCATAGTGCAGACCGAGACGCGTCAGCCGATACGCCGGGTCGTCCTGGGACACGAGGCGCGCGAATTTGCAGCGACTCAGGACCGGTGAGGCCACCTCCAGACGTGCCGCGTGATCCGCGGTCTCCTC
>JAJYHM010000025.1:0-25222 GCA_021784755.1 Pseudomonadota bacterium | reverse complement strand
AGCACCCAACGCGCCGGGCGCAGGCCGTTGCGATCCATGACGCACGAGGCGTAACGCCCGTCCGTGAACACGATGCCCGCCGGCCCATCCCACGGCTCCATATGCATCGCGTGATATTCGTAGAACCCGCGCAGATTGGGGTCCATGTGCGGGATATTCTGCCAGGCAGGCGGAATCAAGAGCCGCATGGCCCGGAAGTAATCGGCGCCGCCTGCGAGCAGGGCCTCGAGCATATTGTCGAGGCTCATGGAGTCCGATCCGGACTGCGAGACCAGCGGAAGCGCGTCCTTCAGATCGATACGCGACGAGACCAGGGTATGGCCGCGCGCCAGGGCCCAGGAGCGATTGCCTTGGATCGTATTGATCTCGCCGTTATGCGCGAGATGGCGAAACGGCTGAGCCAAACGCCACTGCGGCCAGGTATTGGTCGAGAAGCGTTGATGAAAGAGGCAGATCGACGAGCCGAAATCCGCGGCCTTGAGGTCGGGATAGAACACCGGCAGATAGGCCGGCATGACCAGCCCCTTGTACGACAGGAGCCGGGTCGAGAGACTCGCGACATAAAATTCGCCGTCCGTGGGGGCGAGCCGCTTCTCGCTGCGCCTATGCACCAGATACAGGCGGGCATCGGCAAGCCCTGCATCCGGCTCAGGGCTTTCGAGGAAGATCTGCTCGATGCGCGGCATGGTCTGGCGGGCCTCGGCCCCCAGGGCCGCAGGATCCGTGGGGACCACCCGGAAGCCCAGCACCGCGAAGCCCTCGCGCTCGCATTCCTCGCGCAGGACCGCCCGCGCGGCGTGCGCCTTGTCCGCCTCCGGAGAGAGAAAGAGCATACCGACTGCAAACCGTGCAGGAAGCTCGATGCCCTGCTCGGAGGCTGCGCGGCGCAGGAAATCCTCGGGCATCTTGAGCAAGAGGCCGCAGCCGTCCCCGCTCTTGCCGTCGGCGGCCACCGCGCCGCGATGGGTAAGACACGACAGCGAACCCATCGCCGTTTGGACGATCCACGGGCTCGCGACGCCGTCGAGATGCGCTATGAGGCCAAAACCACAGGAATCTTTCTCAAATTCGGGCCGATACAGGCCCTTCGGCAGTCGCGATCGCGTCACAGGCTTAAGGTCGGTAAAAACCGTCGCAAAAAGGTTAATGAGTATACTGCCCGGCCAAGACTGATTCAATGAAGCCGCTCGAACGAGACGCGGCGGCATCGCGCTGGCCGGCCACCACGGGCGCCGTCAAAAAGGCGCTGAAGGCCCGGTGTTAAGCACGTCCCTGAGCGCCTCGGGCGGGACCTCGTCGGTCAGAAACGCCTCGCCGAGGGCGCGCAGCAGGACGAAGCGCACACGGCCGCGCGCCGCCTTCTTGTCCACGGCCATGAGTTCGAGGAAGCGCTCCGGCGCGATGGCCGGCGGGGCCGTGGGCAGCCCGGCGCGCCGGACCAGTTCATACAGACGCTCCGTGGCGGATGCCGTGATGAGCCCCAGGCGCTCCGAGAGACGCGCGGCCATCACCATGCCGGCCCCGACCGCCTCGCCATGCAGCCAGCGGCCGTAACCCATGGCGCCCTCGATGGCGTGTCCGAAGGTGTGACCGAAGTTGAGCAAGGCCCGCACCCCGGCCTCGCGCTCGTCGGCCATGACCACGCGCGCTTTGTCCCGGCACGAGGTCTCGATGGCATAGGCAAGCGATGCGGAGTCGCGCCGCATAAGCGCGTCCATGTTCTGCTCAAGCCACGCGAAGAAGGCGGGGTTGCCTATGGCCCCGTACTTTATGACTTCGGCCAGGCCCGCGGAAAGCTCGCGGTCGGGGAGCGTCGATAGTGTCGCCGTGTCGATGATGACTGCCTGCGGTTGATAGAAGCAGCCGATCATGTTCTTGCCCAGCGCGTGATTCACACCCGTCTTGCCGCCCACCGAGGAATCGACCTGTGACAACAGAGTAGTCGGCACCTGGACGAAGGGCACGCCGCGCTGGTAGACCGCGGCCGCAAAGCCTGCGATATCGCCTACGACGCCACCCCCCAAGGCAAAGATCGTCGTGGCGCGGTCGCAGCGGCGCCCGAGCAGGTCGCCTACGATGCGGTCGATGGTCCCGAGCGCCTTCTGCGGTTCACCGTCGGGCAGGACCACGACCGTGGGGTCGAAGGCCACCAAGGCCTCGCGCAGGTGCGCAAGGTACAACGGCGCCACAACCTCATTGGTGATGATCGCAACCCGCCCCCCGGACACCGGCGCCCGCAAGAGGTCGGCGCGCGCCAGCAGTCCTGCGCCGATATGGATGGGATAACCCCCACCCGGGAGATCAAGCGTCATGGTCGACACGGCTTATCCTCTTTAATCCGCAGGCGATGACCCGCGCCGCCACATGCGGCGGCCTGCGATCGGTATCCACGATGAGGTCGGCGACCTCGCGATAGATCGGCTCGCGCTCCCGCAAGAGCGCCGCGACCCGCGCCTCCGGGTCCTCGGTCTGTAAAAGGGGGCGATGTCGATCCCGGCGCACACGCTCCCACAGGGTGTGCGGGTCGGCGTGGAGGTAGACCGTGGTGCCATGCGCCTTCAGGAGCTCGCGGTTGTGGGGGGCAAGTACCGCGCCGCCGCCGGTCGCGAGAACCACGTTCGGCCTTGCCACCAGATCCTCGAGGACGAGCGCCTCCCAGCGCCGGAATCCGGCCTCGCCTTCCACAGCGAAGATCAAGGGCACGCTCGCCCCGGTGCGTCGCTCGATCTCGTGATCGCTATCGCAAAAGACGCGCCCCAGGCGGTCGGCGAGACACCGGCCGATCGTGGACTTGCCAGCCCCCATGGGGCCCACCAGAAAAATGCCCGCTTCCAAAGCCCTCATGCGGGCGTTATGCCAGCATGAGGGCGATAAATCAACCCGATTGCAGAGACAGCGACGGCGCCAGGATGCGGGGCGTGAGGAAGATGAGCAGCTCCGAACGGGTGTTGGCAACCGAGGTGTTCCGGAACAGATAGCCCAGGACCGGGATATTGCCCAAGAAGGGGACCTTGGTGACGGTCCGCAGCCGGCTATTCTGGTAGATCCCGCCGATCACGACCGTCTGCCCGTTGTTGACCAGCACCTGGGTCTTCAGGCTCTTCTCGTCCAGGGTCCCTTGGACCGCGTTTGCGAAGCTGTTATCCGTGATCTTCACAGTCATGATGATGCGGTTGTCGGGTGTGATCTGCGGCGTCACCGACAGACCCAGGACCGCCTGCTGGAGCATGCTCTGACCGAACCCCAGATTGAAGAACTGCTCCTCGCCTTGTTTGATGTCAGCCTTGCGATCGTTGGCTGTGATGAGGCGCGGGCTCGATATGATCTTGCCCTTGTTTTCCGCCTGCAAGGCCGAGAGCTCGAGGTTCAACAGGTTGTTGTTGGCGAGCTTGGCGACGGTGAGCGCGAAGGTCGCGGGCAAGGATTGACCGACACCCACCGACGGCAGGTTGACGTTGAATGCCCCAAGGCTCGTGCTCGACAGCGTGCCCGCCGTGGTAGGCGGCATGCCCGGGGCCGTCGACTGGCCGGAACCCGCGCACTGCGCCGCCGGACAGCTCGAGACCGAGGTGGACGGCGTGCTATAGGAGTAATTGAGGCCGAGCTGGGCACCCAGGCTCTTGTTGAAACCGTCGTTGGCCTCCACCAGTCGCGCCTCGATCAGCACCTGGCGCACTGGCCGGTCGAGTTTGGCGATGAGCCTGCGTATGGCACGGATGCGCGAGGGCGTGTCCTGGACGATCAAGGAATTCGTGCGCTTATCCACGGTCACCTGGCCGCGCTTCGACAACAGTGACGTGGACTCCGTGGTCTGCTTGCTGTAGCTCACCGAACTAAACGGCATATTGTGCGTCGTACCGCCCACCGTGCGCGTGGACTTGAGGAGTGCCGCGATGTCCGAGGCCTTGGCATAGTTCATACGAATCAAGACCGTCTCCAAGGGCTCGAGTGTGCGAGCCTGGGCGCGCGCCTTCAGGCGCGCCTGACGCTCTGCGGCCATCTGCGCGGCGGGGGCCACGAGGATGATGTTGCCCTTGCGCTCCATGCCGAGGTTCTTGGTCCGCAAAATGAGGTGCAAGGCCTGTTTCCACGGAACGTCATGCAGCTCTAGGGTGAGGGAGCCGTGCACGGCGTTGCTCGTGACGAAATTCAGGCCGCTGAAATTGGCGAGAACCTGCAGCGCCGCGCGCACCCCGATGTGCTGGAAATTCAGCGAGATCTTGCGGCTCGCATATTTGTTCTTCGCACGCTCTGCAGCGTGGTAGGCGCGCTCCGAAACCGGGGTCACGCGCATGAGGAAAGTGCGCTGCGACTGAAAGCCCATCTGCGTGTAATGGCCGTACGCGTGCAAGACCATGCGCGTCGCGCGCCCGTCCTGGAAGGTCCGTATGGTGTCGATCGGGGTCGCGAAGTCGGTGACCACGAGTCGGCGCTGCTCGGCCTTGGGGACTGCGGTATCGTGAAACGTCAGCACGATGTGGTGGCCGCGGTTATGGACGCTCACCGCCACGTTCGAACTCGATAGCTTGACCGCGACCTTACCCGCGCCGTCGCGTCCGCGATGAAAGGTGATGGCGCGCAGGGTGTAGCGCGGCCTGTGATTGGCGCTAGGCGGCAACACGGGCGTCTTCGGCATGGCAACCGCCGCCTCGGCGATCTGGGTGTTGGGGCTTGCGATGATCACGTCGACGGCGTGCGGCCGCACGAAGGCGCGAAAGGCCGCGGGACTTACAAGCCGGATCACGACACGCGTCATGCCATTGGCCTGTACCGCCGCCACACTGCGCACGTCACCGGCGCCGACCCGCAGCTCGCTCACGGTCGACTTGATGGTCGTCTTGGGTATGTCGAGGACGACCATGGCGGGCTTGGTGAGCACAAAGGCCGACGGGGACTCGGGCCGCTTCGCGGTGGCCAGGTGGATCTCGATCCTGTTGCCCGGAAATGCGAAATAGCTCAATTTGTTCAAGACGTTCAGGCCCGGCTGCGCGGGCGCCTGGGCCTTCGTTGGAGTCGGGGTTGGGACCCGGGCCAAGGCCCGCGTGGCGCCGACATTCGTTACACCGCCCAGCACCGCCTGATAACCATAGGACGCGCGCAGCAGATGCATGCGTCCGCGGCGGGTCAACAGCACGTCGACATCCACCCCACGACCATGATCGGCCAGATAAGGGTAGACCCCCTTGACCGTGCCGGAACCCGCAAGATCCCGCACATGGGTCCCGAGCGCGGTGTGACGCAGCTCGATGCGCAGGAGCCGCCCGTGCCGCTTGACCACGAGTCTGCCGCGCGCATGGCCTGCGATCACAAGCCGCAGCGCGGGGCGGCCGGCGTTCGTGCTCCAGGTAAGCCCCGTGAGCGTTGCGGCCCCGGCCACGGCGAACGCGGAGATCGCGAAGGCGATGGCGGCGAGCTTTGTTCTAATCATGGTAGGGCTCCCTTATTACTTGATAGCTATGGTGACGGGCTGCTTGACCCAGCCCGTCGGTCCGGCAACGGTTTCCACGAGATGGATCTTGCGCGGCGTTATACGCACGATCCTTCCGTAGTGCTCACCCATATAGGTCCCGACCTGGACGCGATGCGTCGCGTGGTCGGGCGTCCGCACCAGGGCCCAGAGTTGAGGGCCGGCCGAGAGCGTCCCGACCATCGTGATCGCATCCAGCGGGAAGTGCTGGAGCGGGCCCTTGGGGATGTGCTGGTTGGGGTTGGGCCCGCGGCCGGGTAAGCGCATGGCGAAGGGCTCGAACGGGTCAATGAAGTGATGCATGTCGAAGGCCACGATGTGCGGAGCCGGGATCTTCGGGACCGGCTTCACGGGAGGCCGATATCCGGCATCGGCGGTCGCCACGAATTGCTGTAGCCGCGCCATCCCCCCGCCGCCCGAGCATCCGGCAAGCAACGCGCACGCGACGATCATGATCTGTCTACGCATGGTCATTTCTTTATATACCGGTGCTTTAAATAGCGATAGGTCTTGGCGGTCACGGACATGGCCAGGTAGTCGCCGTGCTTGACCGTAACCTTGACGTTGGCGAGCGTCACGATGCGCGGCAGCGCGGCGATATCGCCCACGAAATGCCCCAACTGCTCATAGGTCCCCCCCACGGTCAGCGATATCGGCAGCTCCGCGTAGAAGTCCTTGGGCACTTCCTTCTCCGGCTTGAAGAGCGCGAACTGCAGGCCGCTGCTCTTGCCCGCCTGGGTAACTTCGGTCACGAACTCCGGCATGTGGGTCGTATTCGGCAATTCCTCCAGCAAGCCCCCGAACTCGACCTTCATCTTACGCATCTGCTCTTCGTAGGCCGGCAGCTGCGCCGCCTCCATCTTCTGCTGAAGGAACTGCTGCTTCAGCGCCTTCTCCTGCACCCTCAGGTTGTCGTAGGTCTTTATCTGGCCGCTTATGAAAAACCAGTAGCCGAGACCCAATAAGAGGAGGCACGACAGGCCCACCCCGACGACCTTCACCGAGTACGGCGATGCCGACAGGTTGTTCAGGTCGACACTCTTCAGGTCTTCGATCGTCTGCCGCCAATCCACGGCTATCTCCTCCCCGCGATGGGTTTCTTGGCGGGCGCCATGCCCTTCCCTTGCGCGGTCAACGTAAAGTAGCTCAGGTGCGCATCCCCCACCCTTTTCACGGTGATCACGTCCAGCACCGGATTGGTGAACCACGGCGAGCCCGCCAGGTTGCGCATGAACTGCGAGACCCGCTCATTCGACTGGGCGACACCCGAGATCGTGAAGGCCTGCGCGGACTGGGCGAGCGACGTGAGATAGACCCCCGGAGGGACATCGCGCGCCAGGCTATTGAAGCTATGCACGATCAGCATGCGGTCCATCTGGAGTTGCTGGATGACATGCATGCGCGCAAGCAAGGCCGCGCGGGCCTTCTTGATCATCGCGATCTTGTGGATCTTGGAGGCCATGAGCGCCATCTGCTGTTGCAGATAGCTGTTGCGCGCCTGCTGGCGGGACACGAAGTCGCCGAGCTGCATGTGGACATAGAAAAGCACGACCAGAACACCCACCCAGGCGATGGCCGCTTGCCGTATCAGGCCCTGGTCTTGCTCCTTGCGGCGCTGCTCGCGCCAGGGCAGAAGATTGAGCCGCATCATGGATCGAAACTCCGAAGCGCGAGCCCGCAACCCACCATGAGGGAGGGCGTCTCGTTGGCGAAGAGCTGGGGCTTGACGCGTGAGGCCAAGGTCATGCCCACAAAGGGGTTGGCGATCGCCGCCGGCGCGCCCACGCGGCTCGTGACGAGCTTGTCCACGCCCGGTATCTGCGCACAGCCGCCGGCGAGCAGGATCAGGTCGACCTTATTAAAGGGGCTCGTCGCATAAAAAAACTGCAGGGAGCGCACGACCTCCTGACACAAGGCCTCCAGAAAGGGCTTCAACACCTCGGGTTGATAGTTTTCGGGCAAGCCCCCCTGCTTCTTGGCGAGCCCCGCCTCCTCATAGGACAGCCCGTAGCGCCGCTGGATCTCCTCGGTCAGCTGACGACCCCCAAAGCTATGCGATCGGCTGTAGATGGAGCGATTGCTGTACATGACATTCAGGGTCATGCTCGTGGCGCCGATATCATAGACGGCGACGACCTTTTCCAGACCGCCCCCCGCCATGTGCTCGGCCATCAGGCCGTAGGCGTTCTCCATCGCGTAGGTCTCGAGATCGACAATGACCGGCTGATATCCGTGGGACTGTATGACCGCCAGGTAATCGTCGACTACCTCCTTGCGACACGCCGCGATCAAGACCTCGACCTCCTCGGCATTGTCTTCAGCAGGACCCACGACCTGGAAATCGAGATTCACTTCATTCAAGGGGTAGGGGATGTAATGCTCGGCCTCCATCTCGATTTGGGTCTGGAGCTCCGACTCAGTGAGGGCCGCCGACATCCGTACCAGTTTGGTGATCGCCTGACTCGCCGGGACCGACACGGCGACATGCTTCAATTTGGTTCCGCAGCGCTTCATGGCGCGGCCCACAGTGGCGCCGACCTGTTCGACATCGGCGATAGCCCGCTCAACCACGGCGTTCTGCGGCATGGGCTCCACGGCATAGCGCTCCACGCGATATTGGTTCTGGTTACGGCTCAATTCCAGGACTTTCACCGACGAGGTGCTGATATCCAGGCCGACGAGCGGCGGTTTTTTGCGGTTAAAGAGACCCAATTTCCTCCCTTTTTCCGGAACTTATGCCCGGTAGGTCGCTCTTTAGATGAGCTGCCATGAACTATAGATCAGGGATTGGCGGTATGCCAATGCTTTGGCGTTCTCGCGTTTGCCCGTATACTGGACGCTACCCTGCTGACTGAGAGATTATGGCCTCTTCATCTACGCCCGGCGGCTCCCTGAAACGCCGGATCGGGTTCCGATTGCTACTCGTCTTCTTCGGGCTCTTTGCCGCCGGAGTCCTCGTGGCAACGGTGACCTCGCTCGTGCTCGCACCGACATTGCCCGCGGTCCACAATATCACCCGCAAGCGCCTTAAGGCCCCTTTGCAGGTGTTGACGCGCCACGGTGCGCTCGTCGCTCAATTCGGCAACGAGGAACGCATGCCCGTGACCCTGAAGCAGGTCCCTCCGCTCCTGGTGCAAGCGGTGCTGGCGGCCGAAGACCGGTCCTTTTATACCAATCCCGGGATAGACCTGCTGGGGATTTTCCGGGCCGCGTGGGTCGATATCGTGACGGGGCGCAAGGCCCAGGGCGCGAGCACGATCACCATGCAGGTCGCGCGCAATTACTTTCTGAGTCCGCACAAGACCTTCACGCGCAAGATCAAAGAGGTCCTGCTGTCGTTCAAGATCGCGCGCGAACTGACCAAAAACCAGATCCTCACGCTCTACCTGAACAAGATCTTTCTCGGCAACCATGCCTACGGCTTCGAGGCCGCCGCCCACGTCTATTACGGGAAACCCCTCGAAAAGCTCGATATCGCACAACTCGCGATGCTCGCCGGGCTCCCCCAGGCCCCCTCGCTGGATAATCCGATAGACCACCCGCATAACGCCCAGGCCCGTCGCCACTATGTGCTCGGTCGCATGCTGGCTTTGGGCGACATCACCCAGGCGCAGTACACGCAGGCCGACACGTCACCGGTCGCCGCGCGACTCCATATGATCCACTACCATGTGCGCGCGCCCTATGTGGCCGAGATGGTGCGCGAGTATATGGTCAAGCACTTCGGGAAAAAGAAGACCTACGATGGCGGCTATCGTGTTTACACCACGATCGGGGCGCACGAACAGAAGGCCGCCGACCGGGCGGTCGAAGACGGGCTGATCGCCTACAGCCACCGTCACGGCTATTACGGGCCGACTGCCACCGTGGCAATCGATGCGCAGACCTCCCCGCATCGCCTGAACCGCGACCTGCGCCACTACACGACGGTGGGTGGCCTCGTTCCGGCCATCGTCACGACCGTCGGCTACCATTCCGTGCAGGCCTACGACCTGGACCGGCGCAGCGTGCAGATCGGGTGGTCGGGCCTGTCATGGGCGGCACCCTTCATCAACGTCAACGCCGAGGGACCCGCGCCCAAGCAGGCGAGTGACATCCTGAAGGTGGGCGATGTGATCTACCTGCAGCACGTAGCCCCCGGGCAATGGGCCTTGGCGCAGATCCCGAAACCCTATGCGGCACTCGTCTCCTTGCGCCCGGACGATGGGTCGGTGGCGGCGCTGGTGGGCGGCTTCGACTTCTATTCCGACAACTTCAACAACGCCACACAGGCCTATCGTCAGCCGGGTTCGAGCTTCAAGCCCTTTGTGTACTCGGCGGCCATCGCCAAGGGCTATACGGCGGCGAGCCTCTTTAGCGGCGCGCCCATCGTGGCCTTGAGCGGCGCCCACGGCGAGCTTTGGCGGCCACACAATTTTTCAGAACACTTCCGGGGTCTCACGCGCATGCGCGTGGGGCTCGCCCAGTCGATCAACCTGGTTTCGATCCGCATCCTGCGCGCCGTCGGGATAGGCTACGCCATACGCTATGCGGAACGCTTCGGGTTCCGTGCCTCCCAGCTCCCGCACAGCCTCTCGCTGGTGCTCGGCAGCGCCACCCTGACGCCCCTCGAAATGGCGCGCGGCTATACGGTGTTCGCGAACGGGGGTTTCAGGGTCCGGCCCTACTTCATCCGCAAGATCGTAGACGAGCGCGGCAAGACCCTATGGCGCGCCAAGCCCCTGGTCGTTCCCCCCGCGTCGGATATGGCCGCGCCCATCGTCGGGACGCCGCATTTCGCGGTGCAGGCCATCAGCCCGCAGAACGCCTACATCATGACCAGCATGATGCAAAGCGTGATCCGCTCGGGCACCGGACAGCTGGCGCTCGCGCTCAAGCGCGTGGATCTGGCGGGCAAGACCGGGACATCGAACCACGAGCGCAACGCGTGGTTCTCGGGCTTCAGTCCCACCCTGGAGACCACCGTCTGGGTGGGCTTCCCGGTGCCGAAGTCACTCGGCCATTACGAGGTCGGCGCGCACGCCGCCCTCCCCATCTGGGTCCAATATATGGGCGCGGCCCTGGCAGGGACGCCGGATACCCCGTTCGTAAAGCCGCGCGGTATCGTTACGGCGACCATTAATCGGGACACGGGATTACCCTGTAGCAAGACCAACCCGGCTGCCATGCGCGAATACTTCATCAAAGGGACGGTCCCCAAGAAGGGCGGGCGGCACAACCCCTCGACGGGACCCCAGCCCACCCAAAGCGTCCGTAGTAGCGGACTGTTTTGACATGGGACGCCGTACGCGGGGCGCCAACCCACGTGGCCGGGCCGTGGCGACCGCGCGGCAGAAGATCGTGGTCGAGGCGGCACGGATCATGGCCGAAGAAGGGGTCCGCGACTTCCAGAGTGCAAAGCGCAAGGCCGCCCACCGGCTCAGCCTGCCGGAGGATAAGAACTGGCCGGGTAACGCCGAGATCGAGGCGGCCCTGAAGCTGCACCTCGAGCTCTTCCAAAAAGACACGCAGACGGTCGTGCGCAGGCTGCGCGCCACCGCCCTGGAGGCCATGACACTGCTGCGCGAGTTTTCGCCGAGACTCGTGGGCGAGGTCTTGAGCGGTGCGGTCACGCGCTTTCCCGAGATCCAGCTCCATCTGGCCGCCGCCGCGCCCGAAGAGGTGGGCCTGTTCCTGGATAGCCACGAAATCCCCTTCGCCATGGAAGAGCGGCGGCTGCGCTACAACGACGACCGCACGGTCGCCGTTCCGGTTTTCCGGTTCGTCGCGGGCGACACCCCTTTCACTCTCTATGTCTTCAGTCCCGAGGCGATCCGCGAGCTACCGGTCTCGCCGGTGGATGGCCACCCCATGCACAGGGCCGGGATGCGAGAAGTCGAGGCGCTGCTCGCGCCGTGATGCGTGACGAAACCCGCGCAGTCTTGCGCCGCGCCGTCGCGCCTCTGATAAGATGCCGCTACTCCTGACAGGATCACGACGTGAAATACGCGCTAGCCACCCTCTTCCAAGACACCGTGTCGGCCCTCGTAGCAGCAGGGCATCTGCCCGCCGGGCTGCCAGCCCCTGAAATGGCGCGCCCGCGTCAGGGGGGGCATGGCGACTTTTCGACCAATTTCGCGCTCACGGCCGCCAAGGCGGCCGGGCGGCCGCCACGCGTCCTGGCAGAGGAACTAAAGGCCGCGCTCGGCGCATCGCCCCTGATCGAGCGCATCGAGATTGCCGGGCCCGGTTTCTTGAATGTCTTCGTAGCCGAATCGGCGTTTCATGACATCGTACGCGCCATCCTGCGCGAGCACGCGAACTACGGGCGGCTTGCGGCGCGCCCCGGCAAGATCCTCCTCGAGTTCGTGTCCGCCAACCCCAACGGGCCGCTTCATGTCGGGCATGGCCGCGGCGCGGCCTATGGCGACTCGCTCGGCCGCCTGCTCGCGTACGCGGGCTACGACGTCGAACGCGAGTACTACGTAAACGACGCCGGACGGCAGATGGATATCCTCGCCCTGAGCGTCTGGCTGCGGTACATGGAGGTCGGGGGTGAGCAGATCACCTTCCCGGACACGGGCTACCGCGGCCGCTATGTGGCCGACATCGCCCGCGCGCTGCGCGCGACGGCAGGCGACAGCCTGCGCCACCCGGTGGCCGATATCCTGATCGGCAATCCCGATGTCGACGCCGATGCGCTCATGGATATGTGGATCACGCGCCTGAAAGAGGCCCTGGGGACCCAATACCGGACCGTGCACAGCTTCGGCCTGGACGCCATGCAGGCCGACATCAAGGACGATCTGGCGGCCTTCGGGGTGCACTATGACCGCTGGTACTCGGAACGGAGCCTCATGGAAAGCGGGGCCGTGGACCGCGCCCTCGCGCTTCTGCGGTCGAGCGATAGTCTCTACGAGGAAGGTGGCGCCCTGTGGTTTCGGGCCACACGTTACGGCGACGAAAAGGATCGGGTGGTCGTGCGGGAAAACGGCGTGACCACCTATTTCGCATCGGATATCGCCTACCATCTCGAGAAATGCGAACGCGGCTTCACGACGCTGATCGATATCTGGGGCGCTGACCATCACGGCTATGTGCCGCGCGTCAAAGGGGCGCTGGCCGCGCTTGGGCAAGACCCGGAGCGCCTGCAGGTCCTGCTCGTGCAGTTTGCGATCCTCTATCGCGGCGGACAACGCGCCCAAATGTCCACGCGTAGCGGCGATTTCGTCACACTGCGGGAGCTGCGCGCCGAGGTCGGCAATGATGCCGCGCGCTTTTTCTATGTGCTCCGCAAAAGCGAGCAGCACATGGACTTCGACCTCGATCTCGCCAAGTCGCAGTCCAACGACAATCCCGTGTACTACGTGCAGTACGCCCACGCGCGGGTCTGCAGCGTGTTTCGCCAGATTGATGAACGCGGCCTGCCGCGCCCGGACCTCGCCTCTGCGGACCTCACGCTGCTCGATGCGCCCGAAGAGCGCGTGCTCGAGCGCACCCTCGGACGCTTCGCGGAGGTCATAGAGGAGGCGGCGCGCGATCGCGAGCCCCATCAGGTCGCCTACTATCTGCGCGAACTCGCGGGCGACCTACATGCCTACTACAACGCGCAGGCCTTCCTGAGCGTCGATGCGCCGCTACGCGATGCCCGTCTGGCCTTGATCGCCGCCGCCCGCCAAGTCCTCGCCAACGGGCTTGCGCTGCTCGGCGTAAGCGCCCCCGAGAGCATGTAAATGGCCACGAGACGCAGGCCGTCCGCATCGCGATCCGGCGACGCCAAGCCCTGGATCATCGGGGTAATCACTCTCGCAATCGGCCTGGGGCTTGGCCTCTTGGTTGCGCACCACAAGGCGAAGACCGCCGAAAAGCGTGCGACGATACCGCACGTGAAGCCCGCGCCCGCGCACGCACCCGCCGCCCTGAAACCGCCCGCGGCGCCCAAGCCCAAGGGGCCTGCCCCCGGCCTGCCGGCCGCGACCCAGTTCGACTTCTACACCATCCTGCCGGCGATGCGTAGCCAACCCCGCACGGCGCACCGGGCCCGAACCGCCCCCGCGGCGAAGGCGAGCGAGCCGCACGCGCACAGTCTCGCAACAAATCACCCGCGCGTCGTGAGCGGCCGTTTCCTCCTGCAAGCCGCCTCGTTCCCGGACCGAGCCGACGCGAGCCGACTGCGCGCCGAACTCGCGCTGCGCGGCCTCGGGTCCTATATCGAGAAGGTCAGTATCCGTGGTCGTGGATCCTTTTATCGGGTCCGCCTGGGCCCCCTCCGGAAGCCCGCGATCGCCCCTGCGCGCGCGGTTCTTGCGCGGCTCGGATTGAAGCCGATCCTGCTACGCGAGGCGCGCGGCAACTAGTTAGCATTGGGCGCTTCAGCGAAAGGCGACACAAACCGGGCACACCCCCACAAAGACCCCTTTGAAGCGGCCACGGCCCGGAACGCCAGTACACGCCCCAGGGCACATGACACTCCTATGCCCATCGAAAAGTTTATCGGCGACCCGGCGCCACGAACTGACTTGCGCCCACGGCAAGCCCCGAATATGGGCTGCGAACGAACGGCGGCACCTGAGTCGGGCGACCGGCGGCTTCGGACCCCGGCAAGCGACGCGTAGGCGGCCGCCTCGCACCGCCCGGGGCGTACGACGGGGCCGCGCTGTCCCGAAATCGGTCGCACTTTCGATCCGAAGTCCGCTCGACCCTGACCTGCGGGGACGTCTCACGGGCCTCCCCGGTGCCGCGCAGGGCGGCTCCAGGCCTCGGGCGCGCCCCGCCACCCTTCTTGCCGTCCATCCACAGGCGGGCGGCCGGACCGCCTGTGCGGGCGCGGATGGGCGCCAAAATCGGGCCGAATGACGGAGGCTTGGCAATAATTTTGCCCATAGATGAAAAATCAAATTGCATTACCGAAAAAAGATGCCTATGATTCGCCCGATTCCACGGCACCGAAGGCGGCCGCCATTCTCTGTTAGCGATCCCATCGCTCTCAGGCCTAACGCTGACCGGGTGTGCACGGGAGCTACTTCAACGGGACTGCCTTAGACGAAGGTCTGGGAGTTCCTCGGTAACAGAATTGGAGGGCTTGCCCATGCGCTCACTTGGACATCAGATTGTGGCCGAGTTTTATGGATGCGACAAAGCGCTTTTGAACGACGTTGCATACATTCGGAACCACATGCTGGAGGCCGCCGTGAAATCCGGCGCCACTATCGTCACTGAGACATTTCATCACTTTTCCCCGCACGGGGTGTCAGGCGCGGTCATCATCGCGGAGAGCCACTTGGCGATCCACACGTGGCCCGAATACGGCTATGCCGCTGTCGACCTTTTCACCTGCGGCGATTCCGTTTCGGCGGAGATCGGCTTCAATCACCTGCGCGAGGCCCTGGTCGCGGGTCACGTGTCGACGATGGAAGTCCATCGCGGACAGATCGACATGATGTCGATGGCGGACGATCAAGAGCCGGCCAAAAAGCTCGCGACGGGCTGATCCGCTTCCCATTCAGGATTCGCCATGATCATAAAGACCCCTACGTCCCACACATTCGTGACGGGCTCGAGCGAGGGCTATACGCCCTTGAACGCCTTCGACGGGGCCTTGTTGGCCGCCGGCGTCGGCAACACGAACCTCGTCAAGATGTCCTCCATCGTGCCACCAGGGACCCGCGAAGTGGCAATCTCGGAACTCGTGTTGCCGCCAGGCGCGCTCGTTCCTATCGCCTATGCGGCCATGGAATCCGATATACCGGGATCCATGATTTGTGCGGCGGTGGCTGCGGCGTGGTCGACCGACCCTGCCAAGCCCGGGCTCATCATGGAATACCACGCCCACGGTCATCGTGAGGACGCGGAGTCGGTGGTGCGGCGCATGGCCGAGGAAGGCATGCGCAAGCGCGGGTGGGAGGTGAAGACCCTGAAGTCGGTCGCCATCGAACATCGCGTCGAGAAGATCGGGGCGGCCTTCGCCGCCGTGGTACTGTGGGATCTTTGAGGGATGCGCAAAGACGGTTGGTACACGGAGGAGTGGGCGGACCAGGGGTCGGCAATCTCGTTGCGCGTCAAAGAGAAGGTGCATGACGAGCAATCGCCCTACCAGCGCATAGAGATCTACGAGACCGAGACCTTCGGCACGCTCATGACGCTCGATGGTCTCGTGATGGTCACCGATCGTGACAACTTCGTGTACCACGAGATGATGTCGCACCCGGCGCTTTTCAGTCACCCGACCCCACGCCGGGTTCTCATCATAGGCGGCGGCGACTGCGGAACCTTGCGCGAGGTGCTCAAGCACGACGAAGTCGAGCATGTGGACCAGGTGGAATTGGACGAGCGCGTGACGCGCGTGGCGGAGCGATTCTTCCCGGAGCTTTGCGCGGCCAACGACGACCCGCGGGCGCACCTGCACTTCCAGGACGGCATACGGTGGGTCGCGGAGGTGCAACCTGGCTCCTATGACGTCATCATCGTGGACTCGACCGACCCGGTGGGGCCCGCCGCGGGCCTGTTTGGAGAGGCCTTTTATAGGGACTGCCATCGGGCGCTCAAGACGGACGGCATCGTGGTCGGCCAGAGCGAGTCACCCCTGTTCCACGCCACGCTGATCAAGGAGATGCACGAGGCCTTGCGCGGCGCGAATTTCCTCGACGTGGCCACTATCCATTTCCCGCAGTGCACCTACCCCTCGGGTTGGTGGAGCGCCACCCTGGCCCGCAAAGACGCGGCCCTCGCCGGCTTCCGCGAAGAGGATTGTCGGGAGCGCCCGTTTGCGACCCGTTATTACAACGCCGGTATCCACCAGGCTGCCTTCGCTTCGCCGGAATTTTTGTTTAAAACGCTACTCTAAGCCTGAGTCCGCACACAGACAGCCTCCGGGTCCGACCCCGGAGGGACTAACAGTAACGCGGCGCCCAGGTATTGTGCATTAGTCTCCCCTAATTCCCAATATGTTGTTGATAAGCGTCATTCGCTTGCAGTAGACTGTTTTCCTCGTTTGCGCTTTCCCCCAAGGAGACCTGGCCTCATGGATTACGAACAGTCATCACAGGTTCCCGCGAGCACGGGAGCGGTTGAAGGCGGCCTGCGTGTCATCCGCCGCAACGGGCACGCCACCCGCTTCGATGCCGCCAAGATCGCGATCGCCATCACCAAGGCCTTCCTGGCCACCGAGGGTACTTCGGGTGCCGCCTCGACGCGCGTGCGCGAGATCGTGGCGGGGCTCACAGACCAGGTCATAGCCGCCCTCACCCGCCGAACCCCGGGCGGCGGCACAGTCCACATCGAGGACATCCAGGATCAGGTCGAACTCGCGCTCATGCGCAACGGCCACCACGAGGTGGCGCGGCGCTACGTGCTCTATCGGGAGCAGCGCGCCCAGGCGCGGGCGGCCGAGAAGACCGAAGCCCAGGAACCCACGATCCACGTCCGGACCACCGACGGACGCAGCGTGCCGCTTGACCAGGCACGGCTCAAGGCGGTGATCGACGAGGCCTGCAGCGGGCTGCGGGAGGTCTCGGCGGACATGGTGCTCCAGGCCCTGTTGCGCAATCTGTTCGACGGCGTCGACGAGCGTGACGTGATGCAGTCGGCGATCCTGAGCGCCCGCGCGCTCGTGGAGACCGAACCGGACTATACCTATGTGACGGCGCGCCTGCTCCTTGACGTACTGCGCCGGGAGGTGCTCGGCCGGTCGCTCACGCATGCCGAGATGCGCGCCGAATACCCGGGATACTTTCATGCCTTCATACGCGAGGGGGTTCACGCGGAACTGATCGACCCGCGCCTGGCCGAATTCGACTGCGCGCGCCTGGGCGCGGCGCTCAAAGCGGACCGTGACCTGAACTTCACCTACCTCGGCCTCCAGACCCTGTACGACCGCTACTTCCTGCATCGCGAGGAACGGCGCATCGAACTGCCGCAGGCGTTCTGGATGCGTGTCGCCATGGGGCTTGCCTTGAACGAGGTGGATCGGGAGGCGCGCGCGATCGAGTTCTACGAGATCCTGTCGACCTTTGATTTCGTGTCCTCGACCCCGACTCTGTTCAATGCGGGCACGCTACGCTCGCAGCTTTCGTCCTGCTACCTCACCACGGTCTCCGATGACCTGGATGGCATCTACAGCGCCATCAAGGACAACGCGCTCCTATCGAAGTACGCGGGCGGCCTCGGCAACGACTGGTCGCGCGTACGGGCCCTGGGCGCCCGCATCAAGGGGACCAACGGCAAATCCCAGGGCGTGATCCCTTTTCTTAAGGTCGCCAACGATACCGCCGTGGCCGTGAACCAGGGTGGACGGCGCAAGGGCGCGGTATGCGCCTACCTCGAGACCTGGCACCTGGATATCGAGGAGTTTCTCGAGCTGCGCAAGAACACAGGCGACGATCGGCGTCGCACGCACGACATGAACACGGCCAACTGGATACCGGATCTCTTCATGGAGCGCGTCCGCGCGGGCGCCGACTGGACGCTCTTCTCGCCATCGGACACAGCGGACCTGCATGATGTCTACGGGGAGGCCTTTCGGGCCGCCTACGAGCGCCACGAAGACCGTGCCGTGCGCGGCGAACTGAAGCTCTTCAAGAAGGTCCGGGCGCTGGATCTCTGGCGCAAGATGCTGTCGATGCTGTTCGAAACCGGCCACCCCTGGCTCACCTTCAAGGATCCGTGCAATCTGCGCAGCCCGCAGCGCCACAAAGGCGTGGTCCACAGCTCCAATCTCTGCTGCATGACCGCCGACCAAAGGGTCGTGAGCGACCGTGGGCTCCTTACCGTGGGCGAACTCTATGCCTTGGGCGGCAAAAACCGCGTCGTCGGGCTGGACGGCGTCTATGACGCCTCGGAGATGCTGCTCCCCCGGCCCAACGCCCCGATCGTGCGGATCGAGACCGCCGAGGGCTACCGACACAAGGTCACGCCAGACCACAAGGTCTGGGTGAAGGACCGTGGCTGGGTCGAGGCCCAACACCTGAAGGCTGGCGATCACCTGCTCATTCAGCAGCGCGAGGGCTTATTCGGACCCGCGCACAACCCCGAGATCGCCTTCGTGGTCGGGCTCATGACTGCAAGCAGCGCCTACGGGCGCCATAGCATGGTGACAGATATCGAGGCCGAGCACTTCGCCTACGTCGGGAAGGCGCACATGGCCACCCTGTCCCACGAGACCTCCGAGATCTCTGAAACCTCCGAGGCCTGGCACGAAGGGCATGACGAGCGCGACCACGCTCACGTGGGTATCCCGGAGCTCATCTGGACGGGTGACAAGGAGACGGTGACCGCTTATCTGCGGGGCCTCTATCAGGCGGGTCATGGCATGATCAAAAGCCTCTCGCTGGCCTCCTACGACCAACCGTTCATCGAGAGCCTGCAGATCGTATGGGCCAATCTCGGAATCGAGACCCACATCCAGAAGATCGAGAGGAGCTACTGGCGACGCCCGATGTTTCGCCTGATCATCTCGAGCGCCGAAGGTCATGCCTTGGCCGCGACCGTGCTGCGAGTCAGCGAGGAGGCCTTCCCGCTGAACCAGGGCGAGGTGGCCTTCTTGAGCGACAAGCAGCGCGGCTATGCCACGTTTACCGGGCTTACGACTCTCCCCAACGAGGATGCGTACTGCTTGATGGTGGATTCGGCCACCCATGCGTGGACCGTGAACGGCTTGATCACGAAGAACACCGAGATCACGCTCAACACCTCGGACGAGGAGATCGCAGTCTGCAATCTCGGCTCCGTGAATCTCGCGGCCCATGTCGGCAACGAGGGTGGAGTGGACATGGCGAAGCTCGGGCGCACGGTCCGTACCGCGATGCGCATGCTCGACAACGTCATCGACATCAATTACTACTCGGTCCCTCAGGCGCGGGTCTCGAATCTGCGCCACCGTCCGGTAGGATTAGGGCTCATGGGCTTCCAGGACGCCCTGTACAAGCTGCGCCTCCCGTATGCATCCGACCAGGCCATGACATTCGCCGACCGCTCCATGGAGGCTGTCAGCTACTATGCGATTCTCGCCTCGGCCGAGCTGGCGCACGAGCGCGGATCCTACGCGAGCTATGAGGGCTCACTCTGGAGCCAGGGCATCCTGCCCATAGATAGCATCGCCTTCGTGGAGAAGGCGCGCGGCGGCTCTTTGACCATGGATCGCGGCGTTCATCTCGACTGGGCGCCGGTCCGCGAGGCAGTCGCGAGCCACGGCATGCGCAACTCGAACTGCCTAGCTATAGCGCCGACTGCCACCATTTCGAACATCGCGGGCGTTGCGCAAAGCATAGAGCCGACCTACCAGAACCTGTTCGTGAAATCGAACCTTTCGGGCGAGTTCACGGTCCTGAACGAACACCTCGTTCACGACCTGAAGGAGCGCGGATTGTGGGACCCGGTCATGGTCAACGACCTCAAGTATTACAACGGACGTGTGGGCGGCATAGAACGCCTGCCCGGTGACCTCAAGGCGCTCTACGCGACCGCCTTCGAGATCGAGCCTCGCTGGCTGATAGAGGCCGCCTCGCGCCGCCAGAAGTGGATCGACCAGGCCCAGAGCCTGAACCTCTACATGGCGGAACCCTCGGGGCGCAAGCTGTCCGATATGTATATGTTGGCGTGGGAGAAGGGACTGAAGACCACCTACTACCTGCGTACCCTCGGCGCGACATCGGTCGAGAAATCGACGTTGAACGATGGGGCGCTGAACGCGGTGCGCGGACCGATCCCGGAGGCGCCGAAGGCCTGCGCCATAACCGATCCTCAGTGCGAGGCATGTCAGTAAGATAATGGAGGATAGCATGCTGGATTTCGACAGCACACCGACGACCGCCAAGGCGCCCCAAGGGGGCGTCACCGGACTCGAGGAACTGAAGATCGGCTCGGGGCGGGTCCAGGTGGACGACAAGCGCATCATCAACTGTCAGGCCGACGTCAATCAACTCGTGCCGTTCAAGTATCAGTGGGCGTGGCAAAAGTATCTGGACGCCTGCGCGAACCACTGGATGCCCCAAGAGGTGAACATGTCGCGTGATATAGCGACCTGGAAGGACCCAAACGGCCTCACCCCTGACGAGCGCACGATCATAAAGCGCAACCTCGGCTTCTTCGTGACGGCCGACTCGCTCGTGGCCAATAATCTGGTGCTCGCGATGTATCGTCACATCACGAATCCGGAATGCCGGCAGTACCTGCTCCGCCAGGCCTTCGAGGAGGCGCTGCACACGCACGCCTACCAGCATATCGTGGAAAGTCTTGGCCTCGACCAGGGCGAGATCTTCAATATGTACCGCGAGGTGCCGTGCATATCGGACAAAGATGTGTTCGAGCTGCAATTCACCCGCGACCTCATGAACCCGAACTTCGCGACCGGCACGGAAGAGAATGACCGCCGCTTCCTGCGCAACCTGATCGGGTATTACGTGATCATGGAGGGCATCTTCTTCTATGTCGGCTTCGTGCAGATGCTGTCGTTCGGTCGACGCAACAAGATGATGGGCGCAAGCGAGCAGTTCCAGTACATATTGCGCGATGAGTCCATGCACTTGAACTTCGGCATCGACCTCATCAACCAGATCAAGATCGAAAATCCCGCGCTCTGGAACGAGGCCTTCCAGAACGAGGTGCTCGATCTCATAAAACAAGCGGTCGCACTCGAATATCGCTACGCGGTCGATACCATGCCGCGCGGGGTGCTCGGACTCAATGCCGCGATGTTCGATGATTACCTCAAGTTCATCGCCAACAGGCGTTGCCAGCAGATCGGCCTACCCATTCAGTACGCGGGCGCAACCAACCCCTTCCCGTGGATGAGCGAGGTCCTCGATCTGAAGAAGGAGAAGAACTTCTTCGAGACGCGCGTAACCGAATATCAAACCGGTGGGGCGTTGTCCTGGGATTAGCGCAAGCTGCGTCGATTCTCGCTAGTCATTAAACTAATCTCACTAGTGGTTAAACTAGTCTCATTAGTCGTTAAACTAAATCTCATCAGGGATGGAAATGGCGCCGCAGTCCCTTCCCAGGGCTGTGGCGTTTTTTTGGCCACATAACTCATTGATTAAACGGATATTTGCAATCCGAGGTTAGAAACGGAAAGTCTGGCCTACGAAAAACTTGAATAATTTTTTGTCTGTTTTGTGCATTACCCGGTTGACACTATCGCAGTCCCGAAGCCTCTCATTTGTACAAACCATGGTTGGGAATGCGATAATACCTGCGCTTTTGCATGCGTGATGAGTGATACATGCCAAATGTTGGCCAATGGCGGTTTGTGTCAGAAGCAGCCCTCCATTCATGCTGGCACGACCGTCTCTTGATCGGCCAAAGCGGTCACCGGCCTTGATTTCTGCGCCGACCGCTATCGACCCAATGCGGCCGTTCACATTGGCGAGTCGGTGGCAACGACTTGTAACATGCGGCCTGTCCCCTAATCATTCCCTGACCGCAACAATTCCAAGCGCCGAAATACAACAACTCTTTCCTTATCAAGGTTTCTTATATGAACCTTCGCTCAGAACACTAAGAACCGAAATGGCTAAATCATGCATGACCATGGTCGTCGCCTTTTCATACTCAGACTATTCTTCAACAGATTTGATTGTCATGACTTTCCCATGCGCTATGTCGTTCCTTCGCGCAACAAGCGTCATGATCCGGGGCCGTTGGGAGTTCAGTTCATCTGATGTTATACCAACCCTGGCACATTCCCGCTCGAAGACGTTTGGCCAGAGGTTACTATCCGCATCCGGACGGCAATCGTCATCAAAAATAGCATCCTTTTTTAGTAAATTTGGAAGTTCGATGCTGAAGAATTGCCATAAAGCTTCACGACTGAGATTTTTCCTGAGTACGCGAAAGTCTTTCTCCAGCGCCAACAGCAGATATTTGTCCTCCAAGCTCTCGACAGGAACCTTCTTTTCCTGAACCTGATCGAGTAGTATCTCCCAGCAGTACTTCGTAAATCCTTCGAAATGCGCATACAAGAGCGCCCAACTGGCCCTGAGAGTAGCACTATAGGTCCCTGGGTTATCTGAGGAATTGATAGCCAATCGCTTGAGCGAAGCAAGCTCAGCTTCGCGCCATCTTAGATCCTCTTCCAAGATATTCGCCCAGTCAGTCATGCCGCTAGCAAAGCATCTGTCGCGAGTTGTATACGCGTTTGTAATTTCTCACGTGAATTAGCACCAGGCCCCGTAACTGCCCTGAATTCATCCGACTGAACCAGAGCGGTAATTGCCGCCCGCAGAACGGCTGGATCTTTTTGTTGAATTGCCCCTTGCGCATTAAAAATGCCGATCGAAATCGCTTCGAAGTACGCTGGCGGCAACGCACCAACCGGCTCGTCTCCTCGATATCGCAAAAATGCCGTATGGCCGGGCTTCTCCACTGCCAGACGGAATACTTCTTGGAACGCTTGTTGTTCCGCTTGAACGTCGAATACGCGTCGTTCCAGAAGAACATCTTCCATAAAGTTATCAAGCCAGTCGCTAATGCTTCCTCGAAACAGATCGCGTGCATTTTTCGTAGCAAAGAACCTGAGAACAAGCTCCTCTATGCCCTTTTTTTCTTTTTCCGGCTGTGGCAAATATTCAGCACACGCCGCAAAATTACGGTCCCTCGAAAGCGCCACAATAAACGAATAGAACTCAGCGCCTTTCTCACCGATCATTCTGACCGAGCAGTTCCTAATTTCTTGCGGCTCAAGGTTTGCGCCGCCAGTGTTCAGTCGCTTGAACATTTCGTATTGAAGAAAAGCCTTACTCTGCTTCTTGATCACCACTGTTCTAATGGCCGACCGCTTCAAACTGAGTCGCAAGCTGAGCGGCAGGGCTTCGAATCGCATCCCATTCAACGCAGTTATTAGCGTACAGCCCTCAAGAATCAGTGGGTCCAGCTCGATGGAGTTTGGATCGATGAACTGGAGAACAGAACTTGTTCTTTGCAAGCCGTCGATTAACTCCAGCACCCCGTCTTGGTTCTCTATCGTGAAGATTTGGGGAATTGGCAATTCGAGCAGGATCGATTCGATCAGATGAGATTTTTGCTGGGTACTCCAACGAAAAAGACGTTGATACTCAGGCTGAATGATCAACTCTTTATTACTGTGAAAGAGTGATGACAGAAGGCAATACACCCCCGACCCCGTAAACGCGGCAAGAGAGTAAGACCATGTCGAACGGGTGATGCGGCGCGGTGCGCATGTCGTTGCCAAGTAGCCGAAGTGCCTTCGCCAGGAAACCTGGCGAGGCCTTTTTACTGTGCGTGCTCAATGGCGACAATGCGGGGTACGAGTCGGCTGCTTGGATCACATTAGCGTGCGGGGTTAAGGCCCCAAAGAAATGATCGATCTCAGACAACGGCGCACCGCGCGCCCCTATTTTCTTTCATCATCCGGGGTGGCGGCAACCACCATGATCGTTAGCATGAAGATTCGCAATCTCTCCAAACGTCATATCGAATGTGTCAGTCCGAACCTCACCTATGCGAGCACTAATCTCTTCCTCAAGCGTCATTCTTCTTCTCCACAAGGTTGCCTAGGCATTCTGAAGTAACTCGTTTCTTAACCAGAATATAATTCATGTGTGGCATTCATTCGCCATTCAGAGAGTGATGCTAACAAAACATTGGATTGACGCACAGCTCAGAAGCCTGCCTGTTGCAGGGGTAATTTGAGTCAGAGTAACAGTCGGCACATTCCCTCATTCACAGCCCCAACGCTGCCTGGAGTTTTTGCAGAGATTCCTTCTGTTTCTTTGTGTCCATCTTTCGAATATTCGCCCTCCATCAGGATCTTGATGTCGAAGATGTCGCGCGGATGCTGGCGGTCCAGCGCAGCGCACAGTTTACCGCCGTACAGATCGGCGACAGCCAGTGTTCTGGCCGTCGCCGATGCCTCGAACAGCAACTCTGCCCGCTCGCTCAGCTCCCACTCCACGGGAGAAAACACGCTGCCTCGGAGTACCAGATTGGGTTCGATCTTGATCATGGCTTCCGCCGTACGGACGGTTAACTTGGAGACAGGCTCCGCTCCCCTTGCCCGGATCTCCTGCACAGTCGCTCCGGGTACGGTCCTTCGGATCGCGGCGGCGATTCGCTGCAATGCTTCACTGATGTTTGCTAGCGCCGTAGCGCGCGGCTCCAGGGGCAAATAGGTCAGATCGATATCGACCGACAGTCGCGGCATGTCGCGTACATAGAGGTTGATCGCCGTGCCGCCCTTCAGCGCAAAGCACGTCTCTGCTGCCACATGGGGCATGACCCGCAGCATGAGTTGCGCCTGTTTGAAGTACGGGCTGCCCTTCATGTCGAATTCACCGGCGCCTCCCAGTCGGACCCCGTATCCGGGACGGTGATGTTGTATTTGGCGTCCAGCCGTCCGCCTTTGACGATCATGCGCTTGCCTTTTCCGAAGTCCACGCTCGACAGGTCCAGTTTCTTGACCCAGGCATGGTTGCAGGCTTCCGCGAGCACCATGAACAGCCGCTTCACCTTCACCGAACGGCACTGTTCCAACAGCGATTGAACCAGGCGCGGCCGCAAGGTGGTCAACCCCTCCATGAGCAGGGCGGCCTCTTCGAAGGATTCTTCCTTCGGAACGAGATACAGAACCTCCATGATGGCGCGCTCGGGCGCCGATATCGTTATGGCGTAGCTGGCCCGTTCTTTTTCGGTGAGGCCTGTGTTTGGATTGTCGGCGAACAGCGTTGTGGTGGTGTATCGGGGCGCCACCCCCCAATCATATTGCCGAAACCACGCAGGCAGACGGGTACCGGGACTGGCGAACAGCGATACGGTCCCACCCTT
>JAJYHM010000061.1 GCA_021784755.1 Pseudomonadota bacterium | reverse complement strand
CTAGGATGTACGATCGAGAATCACCGCGCGTACCGCTTGCAGGGTCGGAGCGACGGTCACAAGCTCCGTGGGTCCCCCCTGGCGGATGGCCACATCCGGATCTTTGAGGCCGTGGCCCGTGACTGTACAAACCACAGTCGCGCCCTCCTCGATGCGACCTGCGCGAAGGTCACGCAAGGCGCCGGCCACCGATACCGCCGAGGCCGGTTCACAGAAAATCCCCTCCTCGCGCGCCAGCAGCTTTTGAGTGGCCAGGATCTCAGGGTCATCGACCGCCCCAAACCAGCCGCCGGTCGCCTCCCGGGCCGACTGCGCCAGCGCCCAGGACTGCGGGTGACCTATACGGATGGCAGTGGCCACAGTCTCCGGTTCCTCGACCATCTGCCCGCTCACGAAAGGCGCCGACCCAGCCGCCTGGTAGCCCACGAGCTTCGGGACCGCGCAGCGGCCTTCGCGCGCATACTCGCGATAACCGAGCCAATGGGCGCTGATATTGCCGGCATTGCCCACCGGCAGGTAGTGGTACTGGGGCGCGTACCCCAAAGCGTCGACGATCTCGAAGGCCGCCGTCTTCTGCCCCTGCAGGCGGAAGGGGTTCACGGAATTCACGAGCGTGATCGGCGTCGTTTCCGCAATGTCCTTCACAAGCCGCATACCGGCATCGAAGTTGCCCTGGATCTGCACAACCACGGCCCCGTGTATCATCGCCTGACTCAGCTTACCGAGCGCGATCTTACCCTCGGGGATCAATACGAAGGCGGTGAGCCCCGCGCGCGCGGCATAGGCGGCCGCCGATGCCGAGGTATTGCCAGTCGAGGCGCAGATGATGGCCTGCGAACCGCCCTCCACGGCTTTGGTCACCGCAAAGCACATCCCCCGATCCTTGAACGAGCCAGTCGGGTTCAGTCCTTCGAATTTGACATAGATGGTCGCCTCGCGCCCCACGGTGCGGGTCAGCCGGTCGAGACGAATGAGCGGCGTGTCGCCCTCACCCAAGGTAATGATGCGGCTCGCGTCAGCAATGGGCAGCCAATCGCGGTAGCGCGCGATGATGCCGGTGTAACGGGTCATGGAACTCTCCTATGCGAATGACTCGACGCGCAATCGCCGGATCTTGCCGGTGATCGCAGACAGCGCCGCGATGCGGCTTATGGCTTGATCGATTTGTGCCTCGCGCACACTGTGGGTCAGGAGGATGACGGGCACGGTGTGCGCACCCGGTTCAGGGGCCTTCTGCAAGATCGCTTCGATGCTGATACCAAGCTCAGCCAGGATGCGTGTCATGTCGGCGAGCACGCCCGGCTTGTCTTCCGCCTCGCAGCGCAGATAGCAGGCGGTCGCGACCTCGGCCATGCCCAGGATCGGTCCGTCGGACAAGGCGTCGGGCTGGAAGGCGAGATGCGGCACGCGCAATTCGGGGTCTGTGGTGAGCGTCCGGACGACATCGATGATGTCAGCCACCACTGCCGATCCGGTCGGCTCGGCGCCGGCACCGGGCCCGTAGAACAGTGTCGAGCCCACGGCATCGCCCGCCACCAGGATGGCGTTCATGACGCCGTCGACGTTGGCGATGAGGCGCTTATGCGGAATCAAGACCGGGTGGACGCGCAATTCGATGCCCTCCGCCACGCGCCGCGCAATCCCCAGATGCTTGACGCGATAGCCCAGTTCCGCGGCATAAGCGATATCCGCAGATTCCAGATCGCGTATGCCCTCCACATGCACCTGCGAGAACGCAAGCGGGATGCCAAAGGCGATGGCCGCCAGGATCGTGAGCTTGTGTGCGGCATCCACGCCGTCCACATCGAAATGCGGGTCGGCCTCGGCATATCCGAGCGCCTGGGCCTGCGCCAAAGCCGTACCGAATTCGGTACCGTTTTCGCGCATCTCAGTGAGGATGTAGTTGCAGGTGCCGTTGATGATGCCCGCCACCCCGCGAATACGGTTGCCGGCAAGCCCTTCGCGGATCGCCTTGATGATCGGGATACCGCCTGCCACCGCCGCCTCGAAGGCCACCACCACGCCGCGCGCCCGCGCCGCCGCGAATATCTCGTTGCCCGCGGTGGCGATCAGGGCCTTGTTGGCGGTCACGACATGCTTGCCCTGGGCGATGGCCGCCAGGATGTAGGAGCGCGCGGGCTCGATGCCGCCCATCGTCTCCACCACCACATCTATGCTCGGATCGTCGAGGATGGCCCGCGCATCTGTGGTGAGACAGCCTTCCGGCAGGGCCTGCGCGCGCGGTTTGCGCAGGTCGCGCGTCAAGACCTTCACGATCTCGATGTCACGCCCCGCCCGGCGGGCGATCTCCTGTGCATTGCGCGTCAATACCGCGACTGTGCCACCGCCTACGACCCCAAAACCCAAAAGACCGACGCGGACCGCCCTCACAAGGCTTCCTTGGCCACGACACCTGCGCGCCGCAGAAGGTCGCGGATGCTGCGCACCGCCTGACGGGTACGATGCTCGTTTTCGATCAGGCCGAAGCGCACGTATCCGTCACCGTACTCCCCAAACCCGATTCCAGGCGAGACGGCCACCTTGGCCTCGAGCAATAGCTTCTTCGCGAACTCCAAGGAGCCCATCTCACGAAAAGGCTCGGGGATCCTGGCCCATACGAACATGGTGGCCTTCGGCACGTCCACGTCCCAGCCAGCCGCCTTCAGGCCCTCGCAGAGCACGTCGCGACGACTCTGATAGCGGTCACGGATCTCGCCGACACACGCCTGCGGGCCCTCGAGCGCGAGAATAGCCGCGATCTGTATCGGCGTGAACATCCCGTAGTCCAGATAGGACTTCATACGCGCAAGGGCCGCCACAAGTTCGCGATTCCCGCACATAAAGCCTACGCGCCAGCCAGGCATGTCGTAGCTCTTGGAAAGCGTGAAAAACTCGACCGCGACCTCCATGGCCCCCGGCACCTGCAGAATGGAGGGGGCCTTATAGCCATCAAACACGATATCGGCATAGGCCAGGTCATGGATCACGTAGATGCCGTGCTCGCGCGCCACCGCAATGACCTTCTCAAAGAAGCCTAGGTCCACGCATTGCGCGGTCGGGTTGCTCGGGAAGTTCAGCACCAGCATCTTCGGCTTGGGCCAGCAGTTGCGGATCGCGGTCTCAAGCTCGGCGCAGAAATCGCCCCCGGGCACGAGCGGTACATGGCGGATATCCGCCCCCGCAATCACAAATCCATAAGGGTGAATAGGGTAAGTCGGGTTGGGCACCAGGACCACGTCGCCAGGCCCTGTGGTTGCAAGCGCCAGGTGCGCAAGACCCTCCTTGGAGCCTATGGTCACGATCGCCTCGCGATCCATGTCGAGCGTGACCCCGTAGCGCGTCTCATACCAGCGGCAAATGGCGCGGCGCAGCCGCGGAATGCCCCGCGACACCGAATAACGGTGTGTATCACCCCGTTGCGCGGCCTCGCACAACTTGTCTACGATGTGCTGCGGGGTCGCGTGATCGGGATTACCCATCCCGAAGTCAATGATATCCTCGCCACGGTGTCTCGCCTCGGCTTTCAGATCATTGACGATGTTGAAGACGTAGGGCGGTAATCTCTTTATACGGGGAAACTGATCCATGCTCCACCTAGGACGCCCGGACGGGCCGACTCCCCGTTCGCCTGGCAAGATGTTGTGAGATGAGCGGCGCGCCAACGACGGCCGTTTGAATCGCGAACATACGGGCGAAAAAGCGCCCTGTCAATGTCGACCGGAGGTTTTCGATGAAGATTCACCTGGATGCAAGCAACGGGCGGTGCGTCGTGCGTGGCTACGAGCCCGGACGCCTGCATATCGACAATGAGGTCTATGAACACAGCCTCATCCTCATGCCCGAGCGCGTCGTCGCGAACTGGCGGCCGCGGCACTTCGGGGAGCTCGATGTCTCGAGCCTCGCCGAACTCGCCGCATGGCAGCCGGAGGTCGTCGTCCTGGGAACCGGAAGCACCCTACGCTTTCCACCCGCCGCGTGGCTCGCGCCGTTTTTCGCCTCGCAGGTGGGCGTGGAGTGCATGGACACCGGTGCCGCCTGTCGGACCTATAATCTCCTCATGAGCGAGGGTCGCTCCGTGGTCGCCGGTCTGCTCCTCGCAGACCCCCCGTCCGCCTAGCCGGCAGGCAACCTCTAAAAAAGAGCGTCCATCGAGTATCCACTCTTCTCGAGCATGCCGCGCAACCGGCGCAAGGCTTCGACCTGAATCTGGCGCACACGCTCACGCGTGACACCGATATCGGCGCCTACTTGCTCGAGAGTGGAGACGTCGCGCCCATTCAAGCCGAATCGCCGCTCCACCACCTCGCGCTGCTTTTCGTTCAGCTCGGAAAGCCATGCCGCGATCTGGCCATGCAGATCCTCTTCTTGAAGGATCTTCTCCGGATCCACGTTCTTGTCATCGGCAATGGCATCCAACAGGGAACGGTCCGGGTCCATATCGAGCGGTGCATCCACCGACGCGATGCGCTCGTTCAGACCCATCATGGCGCGCACGTCTCCGATCGGCTTGTCAAGCATGAGCGCCACCTCTTCGGGCGTGGGCTCATGGTCGAGCTTCTGCGCCAAGTGGCGCGCAGCGCGCATATAGATATTAATTTCCTTCAAAATATGAACGGGCAGACGGATCGTTCTCGTCTGGTTCATGATTCCGCGCTCTATGGTCTGCCGAATCCACCATGTGGCATACGTCGAAAAGCGGAAGCCGCGCTCGGGATCGAATTTCTCGACCGCTCGTATGAGTCCGAGGTTGCCTTCCTCGATAAGATCGAGGAGCGCCAGGCCGCGATTCATATAACGTCGCGCAATCTTCACCACGAGCCGCAAATTACATTCGATCATGTGGTGCCGCGCAGCCACGTCGCCTTTCAATGCCTTGCGCGCGTAATAGACTTCCTGCTCCGCCGTCAAAAGCGGCGAGAAGCCAATTTCACGTAGATAGAGCTGGGTGGCATCCGCTTGCGGCCCCCCGCTATCTTCGGCCTCCCGTTCCTGCCCCGCCTCGACTGCGACTTCCGTTTCGACTTCCTCGCCTTCTACGGCGTCGTCCTTTTCCGCTCCCTCAAGAGCCTCCGGCTCAATTGCTTCCACTGCGTTGTCGTCCAGTTCCGATTCGGCCATGGGCGGTTCCCCTCGATTAGCTCGCTAGTGGTGTTTCTCCGGCAGATAGCGCAGAGGGTCCACCGGGACGCCACGCAGGCGAATCTCGAACTCGAGTTCCACCCGGTCGGTCCCGCTGTCCCCCATTGTGGCAATGACTTCACCTTGCCGCACTATCGCACCCTCCTCGACCTCGATGCGCGCATTGTGGGCATACGCGCTCAGGTACTCATTATTTTCTTTTATGATAATAAGCTTGCCATATCCAGGAAGTCCACTACCGGTATAAACGACGCGACCGGCGGCAGAGGCACGGATCGGTTCCCCAACGCGCCCCACGATGTCGATCCCGCGATTGCCGGGCCGCCCGCTTAAGGGGCCTCGCCCGAAGGTCTCCCTCACGATCCCGCGTGCGGGCCATATCCAAGTTGGGGCCACTAAGCGTGCGGGAAGCGCGGGGGCCGGCCGCCGATAGGTCGGCGCGGCCGCACGAGGCAGGGGTGTCGGACGCAACCGCAAGCTGCGGTGAAGCGGTGTGCCTCCGAGTGGCCGGCGCGCAACCGGCGGCTGTGCAGACGACACGCCCCGTGGCGGCTTAAGCCGCAGGCGTTCCCCGGCTTCGATGCGGTAGGGGGGCGGGATGCGATTCCAGCGGGCGAGGGTCCGATAGTCGTGACCGGTCTCGAAGGCGATGCTATAGAGGGTATCGCCCGGTAGCACGCGATAGCTCCCGTGGCGCACAGCAAGCGCCGCGCTTTCATTGTGAATGGGCGCGGGAAGGCGCGCCGTGCACCCCGATAGCGCTAAGAGCAGGCAACCGAGCCGCAGCACGCGCGGCACCTACACGATCCCTCCCGGCAGCAACGGGACGAAATTGACGGGCCCCAGGCGTTCAAAGGCCATGGCCGTGCCACGCCGTCTATATAACAGGAGTTCCTGCACTTCGCCGCCCACCGGGACCACGAGACGCCCCCCTTCCTTCAATTGCCCAAAAAGTGCCGTGGGCACGGCCCGCGCCGCCGCAGTGACGATGATGGCATCGAACGGAGCCTCTTCGGGCCAACCCTCGCAACCGTCGCCATGGCGTACGCTGATATTGCCAAGCCGCAAGGCCTGGAAGCGCTGGCGGGCCGCGCGGACAAGCCCTCCCACACGTTCCACTGTATAGAGGTGTCCGGCAAACTTCGCGAGCACCGCCGCTTGATAGCCCGAACCCGTTCCGATCTCTAACACCCGCGCGAGCGGACCCGATGCGTGTAATGCCGCCGTCATCCGCGCAACGATGTAGGGCTGCGAAATCGTCTGTCCGTGACCGATCGGCAACGCGGTGTCCTCATAGGCGCGTGTGGCCAAGGCTTCATCCACGAAGACGTGGCGCGGGATCGATGCCAGGGCCGCGAGCACCTCCTCGTCCCGTATCCCTTGTTCGCGCAGGCGCCCAATGAGCCGATCGCGCGTCCGCGCCGAGGTCATACCCGCACCCTGGCGCATCATCCCGCTCACAAAATCCCTCCACACCACGCGCTCAACATCGTAAGCGCCGCGTGCCGCGTCAGATCGGCGTGCAGAGGCGTCACGGAGACCCGGCCACAGGCGATGGCATGGAAATCCGTGCCCGGCCCCGCATCATCGGCCGCGCCCGGCGGGCCCACCCAATAAATCTGTCGTCCACGCGGATCGCGCGCCGGAATCACGGCCTCGGCCTTGTGGCGATGCCCAAGACGGGTCGCCTCCAAGCCGCGAAGATCGGCATAGGCGACATCGGGCACATTGACGTTCAAAATCGTGTCGGCCGGAAGCGTCTCGGCCGTAAGGCACTCAAGCAAGCGCTCGATGATTTGCGCCGCGGTCGCGAAATGGGTGGGATTGGCCGACGCCAACGACACCGCTATGGCCGGCAAGCCCAGAAAGCGCCCCTCCATGGCCGCCGCCACCGTTCCCGAATACAGCACATCATCCCCCAGATTGCTGCCGTGATTGATCCCCGAAATCACGATGTCGGGCTCCTGTTGGAGTAGGCCTGTAATGGCTAGATGTACGCAATCGGTGGGCGTGCCATCGACATAAATGAAGCCATTGGCCGCGCGTTGAGCACGCAGCGGTCGCAAAAGAGTGAGCGAATTGCTCGCGCCGCTGCGATCGCGGTCGGGCGCCACGACCGTGATCTCGGCCGCTCGCCCGAGTTGCGCGGCGAGGCATTCGAGGCCAGTCGCCGTATAACCGTCATCGTTGCTAAGAAGTATGCGTTTCACGTTTCATTGCAGGCGCGGCAAAGGGGACAGCCATTGTTCGACGAAGGCCTGGCTTACACGCGCGCCCAGGCGCTGTGCGAAACGCGTGACAAGACCTTCTTTTGGCGAAAAGTCCACGATATGGGGGGCCTTGAAGATATGCCGCGCCACCTGCCCCACGGTCCCGAATCCGTCGATCAGCCCGAGCTGCCGGGCGCGGTAACCAGTCCATATAAGACCGCTGAAAAGCCCACGGTGCGGCCGCAGGCGCGCACCGCGACCCTTTCTCACGGCGTCAATGAATTGTGTGTGAATCTGCCCCAGCATTTTCTCGGCAAACGCCTTGTGCGCCTTCGTGAGCGGCGAAAACGGATCCAGGAAATCCTTGTTGGCACCGGCCACCAACAAGCGTCTCGTCACACCGACCTTGCGCATGATATGCGTGTAGCCAAAGCCGTCCATGAGGACCCCAATCGAGCCCACGAGGCTTGCTGGATTGGCATAAATGCGATCGGCCGCCACCGCTACGTAGTAACAACCCGACGCGCAGAGGTCCTGGACTACCACATAGACGGGGATGTGCGGATAACGCGCACGCAGTCGCCAGATCTCGGCGTTGATGTCGCTGGCCTGGACCGGGCTTCCGCCAGGGCTATCGGCATCAAGGATGACACCCGCAGGGTGCGCCGCGAAGGCCCGACGCAAGGCCTGATCGATGGGGCCCGCGCTCGTCGTCCCGCCCGCCTGAATGGTCCCGTCCAAGCGCACAAGCGCGGTAAACCGGCCGGCAAGCCCACTGGCACGCACATGCGACGCCTCGTAGCTCAGAAAGAGCGCCACGACCAGGGTGACGACCAGCAACCGAAAGACCAGCGTCCAACGGCGCTCGCGCCGCTGCGCTGTCAAGGCCGCGAACGCGAGTTTCTCGAGCGTCGAGCGCGCCCAATCCTCACTGAGGCCCATGCGGGCCGCCTGCGCGGCGCCCTCGTCGTGCTTGGCATCTTGCTTCTTATCGATATCGTCGCTCACGGCTGTGCCTCCTCCACTATCACCATGCCCCCCTGTTCCCGGCAGACCAAGGCCTCGAGCGAACGGCCTAGGCAGGGTCCGCTGAGACAACCCCCATCCGCGGGATCATAGCGCGCCCCATGCACGGAACAAACCAAGGCCATCCCTTTATCATCGAAGAAACGTCCTTCCTGCCAATCCAATTCTAGCCCGCGATGCGGACACCGGTTCCTGTAGGCACGGACGACACCTTTGAAACGTATGACGAAGGCCTCCTCGCCCGGCCCGAGCAGGAATTTCTGTCCTATCCCGCCATCGATGAGGCGATCGCCCGCGCAGACCGCTAAGGCAGCCACGCGCACAATTCCGGAAAGGTCTGGACGCACAGACGCGGCCTGTGAACCCGCAGCTCGTCTAGGTCGTGCACCCCATAACCGACGGCTACGCTATCCATCCCGGCGTTCGCCGCCATCTCGATATCGTAGCTCGTGTCCCCCACCATGAGCGCCTCTTCAGCATCCACCTGGGTTTCCTCGAGAATTTCATGAAGCATACGCGGGTGCGGTTTCGAACGCGTTTCATCCGCGCAGCGGGTCGCGCAAAAGAGCGTACCCGTACCGCTTGCGGCAAGGGCGGCATCGAGGCCGATCCGGGATTTACCGGTAGCGACCGCCATGCGGTAGCCCCGATGGCGCAAACCTTCAAGCCCCTGCGCTACCCCCGGGAAAAGGGGTGTCGGGGTCGCATTCAGGTGCAGAAAATGTTCGCGATAACGCTTCGCAACCGCTTGTCGGCCCTGGTCGTCCGTGTCCGGCAGGATACGCGCAAGGGCCTCGACCACCCCGAGACCTATGGTTCTGCGGATGGCATCGTCGGTAAGCGTATGGAGCCCGCAATCGCGGGCTGCTGCCTGAAAGCAGCAAACGATGCGTTCGGCGGAATCCATGAGCGTGCCGTCCCAGTCAAAAATGAGGAGCTTGTATTCTTTAAGCATCGAGCGACTCCAAAACCCTCGTGAGATCCTTCGGTAACGGTGACTCGACCTCTATGGTGGCACCGGTGAGGGGATGCGGAAACGACAGCCGCGCCGCATGCAGGAAGAGCCGCGCAAGCCCGCGCTCGCGCCACATGGCATTCACCTTGGGATCACCATAGCGCTCATCGCCGGCTACAGGGCATCCGAGGTGGACTGCATGCACGCGCACCTGGTGGGTACGCCCGGTACCGAGACGCACATCGACCAAGGTCGCCTCCCGAAAGCGTTTGCGCGGCGTAAAGCGCGTCTGCGCGGGTTTGCCGGTGGCATGCACCACCACGCGGCGGTCGCCCGTCTCAAGACGCAGGAGCGGGACGTCCACCGTGCGCGCCCCCCCGGTCAGTACCCCCTGCAAAAGCGCCACATAATGCTTACCAAAGCGCCCGCCCCGCAAGGCCTCCTGCAGGGCCCGCAAGGCCGAGCGCCGCTTGGCGACGAGCAGGCACCCGGATGTCGAGCGATCGAGCCTATGCACAAGCTCAAGGCTGCGGGCGGTCGGCCGCAGGGTGCGCAGCGCCTCGATCACCCCGAAAGAAAGCCCGGAGCCCCCATGCACCGCCATACCCGTGGGCTTGTCCAATACGAGGATGTGCTCATCCTCGAACAGTACGAGACCGTTAAGCCACGCTAGATCAGGGGCTTGCGGGCGTGGCGCATTGGTCTCGACAGGGGGGATACGCACAACGTCACCGACTTGCAGGCGATAGTCGGCCTTGCGCCGACCCTTATTGATGCGGATCTCGCCTTTGCGGACAATCCGATAGATGTGTGCCCTCGGAACGCCCTTAAGGACCGCCAAGAGAAAATTGTCGAGACGTTGTCCGGCTCGCTCGTCATCTATCGTGACCAAACGAACCGTTGACGCCGCCTTGTCGTGCGAAGACATCAGGGGAAGCCAAAGATTGCCGGGGCGCAACCCGGCTGCTATAGTGCGCCATCGTATGCACTTGATAGTAGCAAGCTTTCAATGCGCATACAAAACGATTTTCGAAGGCTGACCATGTCGGTCGCCTTGCCATAAGGGTTTCGCACCCCTCACCCAACTGGAGAGGTGCTCGGATGTGCGCCCCTTGCCCAGGAGGCGGAAAGTCCACAGCGACGGGTTACAAAGCGGATTCACGCCCGAGTTCGGGCCCCTCTGCGCTGCCCGGACCGCGTGGACTGCCGACCCTCCTTAAGGGCGGGCGGTCGCGCGCCGCAAAGCGGCGGAGTCAGAATTCATGAAGAGAATGCTTTTCAATGCCACCCACTCGGAAGAATTGCGAGTGGCGATCGTCGATGGCCAGAAATTGATCGATCTGGACATAGAATCAGCGAACTATCAGCAAAAGAAGGGCAACATCTATAAGGCGCGCGTCACGCGCGTCGAACCGAGCCTCGAGGCGGCGTTTGTCGATTACGGTTCCGAGCGTCAAGGTTTTCTCCCCCTGAAGGAAATCTCGCGGACCTACTTCAACGGCCCGGACAGCAAAAACACCCAGGGGCCGGTGCGCATAAAGGACGTCATCCGGGAAGGTCAGGAGATCGTCGTCCAGATCGAGAAGGAGGAACGCGGCAACAAGGGCGCGGCCCTCACGTCCTTCATTAGCCTTGCTGGACGCTACCTCGTACTGATGCCAAACAACCCCAAGGGCGGCGGGATATCGCGCCGCATCGAAGGCGAAGAGCGCGCGGAACTGCGCGATACCATGGCCCAGCTCAAACTGCCCGATGATTACTCGGTCATCATCCGTACCGCGGGCATCGGTAAGAGTGTCGAAGAGCTGCAGTGGGACCTCGACTACCTCATCCAGCTCTGGGATGCCATCAACCGCGCAAGCCAGGATCAACCCGCCTCCTTCCTGATCTACCAGGAGAGCAGCCTCGTCATTCGTGCAATCCGCGACTACCTGCGCGGCGACATTGGCGAGATTCTGATCGACAACCAGGACATCTACGAGCGCGCCCTGAAGTTCATGCAGCAGGTCATGCCGCATAACGTGGGCAAGCTCAAGCTCTACGAAGACGAGATACCCCTCTTCTCGCGCTATCAGATCGAGCACCAGATCGAATCCGCATTCTCGCGCGAGGTGCATCTCGAATCCGGCGGCGCGGTGGTGTTCGACCACACGGAGGCGCTCGTCACCATCGACGTGAACTCGGCGCGCGCCACGCGCGGCAGCGACATCGAAGAGACTGCGCTCAACACGAATCTCGAAGCGGCCGACGAGATCGCCCGCCAACTGCGGATCCGCGATCTGGGTGGATTGATCGTCATCGACTTCATCGACATGACCCCGACGCGCAATCAGCGCGCCGTGGAGACCCGACTCGCCGAGGCCCTGAAGGCCGACCGCGCGCGCGTCCAGGTGGGGCGCGTCTCACGCTTCGGTCTGCTTGAGATGTCCCGCCAGCGCCTGCGACCCTCGCTCGGCGAATCCAGCAGTCTGACCTGCCCCCGCTGCGAAGGGACGGGCCATATCCGTAGCGTCCCCTCCTC
>JAJYHM010000058.1 GCA_021784755.1 Pseudomonadota bacterium | reverse complement strand
TCCGGGACTGAGGAAGCATCCCGGAGTGGGTCCGAACGACCTATTGTCCACGTCTGCACGGTACCGCTTGTGCCCCCTGGTCAACCGAGCTTTTGGGTCTTCACCTCCAAGCTCCGGGCTTTAGCCCGGGGTAGTTGACGGAAGACGCGTTGAATTGTGGAGCGTCATCATAGAAACCCTCTCCGTGCCGGTCAATACGAGGCCAGGCCCTAGCTTGCCGAGATCTGCGGCGGTTGCGCGTCGAGATCCAAAGTCCGGCGTCGCAGCGTGGCCTCGGTCGGTAGCCGGAGCGGGGCCTTGGCAACCAGCGTCTCGGCATCCTCCCAGCCCCCGAGCCGCCGACAGGCGGTGGTGAGAGAGCCTTTGGACGACCTTGTCCATAAGGAGCCCGCGGAAGAGGCGCGGCCCCCCACCATATAGACGCGCGGCAGTCCGCGCGCCGCGTGCGCCTTGAGTAAGTCTTTGCCCATCACTTGCGCATCCGAGCCCACTCTGCTCGTTTCTATGTCCGCCCCATGGGCTGCGCGAACCTGGGCCGCGTCCAAGGCGGACGGATCGCCTTGATCGCGCCCGGATGCGCGTCCTTAGCCGTTGCGCGCCATCGACTGGGACCAGGGGTTGGCCCGGCAGTGGCCTTTCACGCCCAGAACACACGCATCGGATCGTTATTGAGTTCGGCTATGGCCTCGGTAAGGCTGGCTTGCGTGCTCTGGATCACCCAGGCCTCGGTTGCGTGATCGCGTCGGTAGAGGTGCCAGATGTTATGTCCGCTACGATAACGTAGCCACGCGATGTCTATCACGCCGCCGGCGCCGTCGATTCGACGTGAGCAGCAGGGGCTACGCACGATGTAGCCGTCAGGGCCCGGAAGGACGACAGGCTGGGTATAGCGGTAACGGCGCCGATTCTTGAGAAGCCGCAGGATACGGCGCCTATCCACGTCATTCGGGTGGACGGGGGGTATCGGCGGGCTTGGGGCCGATGCTGCGTGGGTGCGGCGTATGTCGTTCACGAGCCGATAAGCCAGCGGGTGGATGCCACTGTCCTTTCGATTTTCGTTACGTACCCGAGGCGAAGCGCGGTCGCATTCATGGGCTACCCGAGACGAGACGTTTGCGCGGCCCATTGTAGGCGGCCTGCGACTATGGCCCGGACGTCAGCGACGGGATCCTCGGCCAGGATCGTGAGCCAGGATGCATCTATGCGTCGCGCCAGGACGCGCCGGACATGGTGGTCCGTGTCGCCGAGCATGAGCGGCAGCATAGAGGCCGTGATCCGCGATGCCACGATGCGGCGGATGGCGACCTCCGGGTCGCCCATCATGATGATAAGATCGTTACCCAAAAGCTTGCGTGCCACGGCGGCCCGAATGCTGGGGTCGGCATCCTCGCGCAGTGGCGCGATGTGTTCTCGCGGTGCTTGCTTGATCGCCTGGCGCCGCACATGGCGATCCGGGTCACAGAGAAGCTCGGGTGCGAAATAGGGGTGGGCGCGGGCAGCCGCGGCACGTCGCACTGTTTGCGGCCATTCGGCCGTGGCGCAACGCGTGCCGAGCAGCGGGTTATATCGGAAAAAGCGGTGGACACCCCAGGGGTTCTGCGCGAAGAGGCAGGCGGATTCAGGCCGGCATCGTGGCGGCCGAGGCCAGCCCCGGGCGCGACATGCCGTGCAGAGGTCCTCACCCTCTGTTGCCGTGCTGTGCTCCCTATCGATCGTCATTGGCCCTCTCCACGCCCGGTCATCCTCTGGGGAAGGGAAATTAAGCGTAGCCGGCGTGCGTGTTGCCACCGACAGGGGTCTACGCAGCAAATAGCGTACCAGGCAAGCAATCCAGCGCGGTCGTGCTAGGCGCGGGTGTGCCACGTGCGCGGGAAGTTTTCGACACGGGGGTTGGTGGTTACCTTACAGGCGCCGCAGCGGGATGGCGTATTTCTTCAGGGCGTAGCCCACCTGGCGCGGCGTGAGGTTGAGGAGGCGCGCGGCCTTCGCCTGGACCCACCCGCATTGTTCGAGCGCCCACACGAGGCGATCGCGCTCCGAGGCCGGCGATTGCGTGGGCCCGCCGTTTGCGCTCGCAAGCCCCGGCCGTCCGTCCGCGCGCATCAGGGGATAGGCGCCGCCTCTGGCAGTCGAGCCCTCCTGGAAGGCACCCGAAAAACACTTGCCTTGCTGGCAAGAAAGATCCGGCAGTTCGATGACGTCGCTCTGCGCCATGGTCGCGGAACGCTCCACGCAATTCTCGAGTTCGCGCACATTGCCGGTCCAGCTACACTTAAGGAGCGTACGCATCGCCTCGGGCGCCATGCGCACCTGTCGGCCGTTTTCCGTGTTGAATTTGTCGAGGCAATGTTCGACCAGGAAGGGGATGTCCTCATGGCGCTCACGCAAGGGCGGCAGAAAGATCGCCACAACGTTGATGCGATAATACAGGTCTTCGCGGAACGAGCCGTCGGTAACCGCCGCCTCCAGATCACGATTGGTGGCGCAGATTAGACGCACATCGACCCGGATCGACTTGTTGCCGCCGACCCGCTCGAACTCGCGCTCCTGGAGCACCCGCAGGAGCTTGGTCTGAAAGGCCGGTGAGATCTCACCGATCTCATCCAGAAAGAGTGTGCCGCCGTGGGCGGACTCAAAACGCCCTTTGCGCTCCTGCGAGGCACCGGTAAAAGCGCCCTTTTCGTGACCGAACAGTTCGGACTCGAGCAAGGTTTCGGTAAGTGCCGCGCAGTTGACGCGGATGAAGGGTTTATCCTTGCGTGGGCTCAGGTAATGAATGGCGCGCGCGATCATCTCCTTGCCGGTCCCTGACTCGCCGCGCAGCAACACGCTTGCGCGCCCGGGCGCGACTTTGTGGACCTCCGCGAACACCTCCTGCATGCGTTTGCCGTAGCCTATGACGTTGTCGATGCTGTAGCGGCCCTTCAGGGCGGTCTCAAGCTGCCGCTTCTCGGACAGGAGTTCGGCCTTTTCGGCGGCGATGAGCCGGTATTGCCGGACTGCGTGGCCGATCAGAATGGCGATCATTTTGAGGAATCGCACGTCCTGCTCAAAGCGTGGGGATTTCTGCGCGGCATCGGTCTCGCGGTCGACGCTCAAGACGCCTATGGTGTCGCGGCCTGCTTTGATCGGGACGCAGATGAAGGCGATCGCGTGTCCTTTTCCCAGGTCGCGCGATCGTGTGCGGTTCAAAAAAAGTGGTTCGTCCGCGACATTCGGTATGACGACGGGCAGGCCGGTTTTAAGGGTTCTGCCGATGATGCCCTCGCCTTTCAGGTAGCGTCCGCGCTCCTTTTCCTGGTAATTCAAGCCATGTGCGCTGACGGTCTGCAAGGCCCCATCGTCTTGTACGAGCGCCACCATGCCGCGCTGCATATGGAGATAAGACGCGAGAATCTCGAGCGTCGCGCGCAGGGTCTTGGTGAGATCGGCGCAGGCATTCAGCGCCTTACCGATCTCATACATGGCAAGCACTTGCGCCGTCGCGTTACCTTCTGGCCGCTTGGTCATGGCACCATCCCCATTGCGTGTCGAGTGCCCTTAAGTAGTGATTCTACCGCTATCCAAGGCAATTTATGTACCGTCACGAGGGCTGTCCGCCATTCGCGTTGTTATGGGTGGCATTGAGTCCACTCGAGAAGGGCCAACGCGGCTTGCGAGGCGGGGCAAGCACGCCCAGGCGCCCCAGCGCTTCGAACCGGGCCTTGTCGTTGTTCAGACAAATGGCGCCACTTTGTCGAGATATTGTCGGCTTTGCGACATAGGCCGTGGACTCCAATGACTTGTTGAGGGGGCACAAGACTTGCTCGGACGGCGTCGCGGGGTGAGCGGGGGCACGTGGTGGCAAGGGGCGCACCCATCGTCGCCGCTCCGCGCACCCCGCACCGCGCCGGAGCCAGACCCCTGCATCGAAGCCGAAAGGTCCCGCAAAAGGTCTATCGGTCAGACGCCTGCCGTGATCGAGCGCCTGCCAGGCGATCGGAGCCCCTCGCTCGGGGCGCGGGCGACTAAGGGTCGGGGGGCTCCCTGTTCGCCACGTGTCTGCCAAGCCCTCTTGTGGACACCCCGGCGGGGCGCGGCCGGTTTTGCGTGCGGCCCCCTTTGATGGGCGGTACGTCCGGTTTGCGACAGGCGTGTCGGTCGCAAAGCCCACATCGCGGGGCTCCTTTACCGGGCGCTATGGCGGCGGCCCGCCTTTTCACGCCATTCCAGTCCTTGGCATGGGGCTTGCTATCGGGAGTGCGTGGGCGATCATGGGGGTTTGCGACATGGATCTTGCGGTAGGGATCAACGACACCACCTTGCGTGACGGGGAACAGACGGCCGGCGTGGTCTTCAGCACCGAGGAAAAGATCGCCATCGCCTGTGCCCTGGATCGCGCTGGAGTCGCCGAAATGGAGGTCGGCATACCGGCCCTGGGCCCCGAGGAACGCGAAACGATACGTGCGCTTGGTGCGCTCAAGCTCGGCGCGCGCCTTATGGTGTGGGCGCGCATGTGCCGCTCTGACCTCGACGCCGCCGCTCTTTGCGGACCGGTACTCGTCCATCTTTCGATCCCGGCCTCGGACATCCAGATCCGCCGTAAACTTGGGCGTGACCGCCTTTGGGTCTTGAAGACCGTGACGCGCTTTGTGGGGGACGCCGTCGATCGGGGCCTGACGGTCTCGGTCGGGGCCGAGGACGCCTCGCGCGCCGATCCAGGCTTCCTGCATCGGATCGCTGACGCGGCGCAAAAGGCAGGGGCTTGGCGGCTACGATTTGCCGATACCCTCGGGGTGCTGGACCCGTTCACCACACACGAGCGCATCGCTGCGCTTGTTCACAATACCGACCTGCCGATCGAAATCCATGCGCACGACGACCTTGGCCTTGCCACCGCCAATACCCTGGCGGCGGTGCTTGCCGGCGCCCGTTACGCAAACACTACCGTAAACGGTCTGGGTGAGCGGGCCGGTAACGCGAGCCTGGAGGAGGTGGTGCTTGCGCTGCGCGTGATCCATCAACGCCCGACAGGCATCGACATGACGCACCTGCCTCTGATCTCAGAACTCGTCAGCCGGGCCTCCGGTCGCCCGACCCCCGCCCAGAAGAGCATCGTCGGCGATGCGGTGTTCACCCACGAGGCCGGTATTCACGTCGACGGGCTATTGAAGGATGTCCGTACCTATCAGGGCTTCGACCCGGCGGAGGTGGGGCGCGCGCATCGCGTCGTGCTCGGTAAGCACTCAGGTTCGCGCGCCGTGGCCTACGTCTACGACAAGATGGGCATTGCGCTAAGCCGCGAGCAGGCGCAGGAGATCGTGACTTTGGTCCGTGCCCACGCCATGCGCACCAAAAACCCGCCGAGCGATCAGGATTTGCGCGGCTTCCTTGGCGAGACCGGCGCCCAGGCGGCGGCGATGGTAGCCATATGAGCGTCCAATCCCGGGGATCGGCAAGCCAGAGGCTCTTTCGTGAGTTGAGCCAATTATCGGCGGCCGAGGAGTTCTTCGAGTATTTGGCGGTGCCCTACGACAAACACGTCGTGAACGTGAACCGTCTCCATATCCTAAAACGTTTCCGCCAATATCTAGCGACTGCCCTCGACGACGCGTCTGCAGACGGCGAGGACCTGCACGCCTTGTGCGCGTCCCTCCTAGAGAGGGCTCATGGAGATTTCGTGTGCTCGAACGCACGCATCGAGAAGGTCTTCCGGGTTTTTCAGGACCAGACGGCGGAGGTTGCGGTCAAGACGATCGGGCGTACCCCCGCGGTGCGCCCCAAAGGAGAGTGAGATGCATATCCTGGTTTGCATAAAACAGGTCCCCGACAGCGCACAGATCCGCGTGCACCCGGTTACCAATACCATCATGCGCCAAGGGGTGCCTGCGATCGTGAACCCCTACGATCTCTATGCTCTCGAGGAGGCGCTGCGCCTGAAGGATCGCTACCGGGCGCGCGTGACCGCGCTATGCATGGGGCCGCCACAGGCCGAGGCGGCGCTGCGCAAGGCCCTGGCGTTCGGTGCCGACGAGGCTATCCTGCTGACCGACCGCGCCTTCGCGGGTGCCGACACCCTGGCCACGAGTTACGCCTTATCGGCAGCGATACGCCAGGTCCATAAGGGCCTGCCGGTCGATCTCGTCTTTGCCGGCAAGCAGACCATAGACGGCGACACAGCACAGGTGGGGCCTGGCATCGCCACGCGTCTTGATATGCAGTTGCTTACGTATGTGAGCAAGATCGTCTCCCTCGATCCGGCTGCCAGAGAGATCGTCGTGCACAGACGGTCCGAGGGCGGGGTGCAGGTTTTGAAGACCCAGTTGCCGGCGCTCATTACCGTGCTTGAGGGCATCAACGAGATGCGCTTCGCGTCCTTGACCGACATGCTTCGTGCCGAGCGCCATGCGCTCGCGCTATGGAGCAAGGACGACGCCCATATCGATGATGCCACAAAGATAGGCCTGAAGGGGTCGCCGACTGCCGTCTCCAAGGTCTTCGCGCCTACTCCCACTAACCGTCGCGCGGAGATCATCGAGACGCAGAGCGGACAGCCGATCGATCTGGCGGCGACCTTGGTTGCCAAGCTCTTCTCGAACCGCCCGGATGTGGCGCTTGCCATCAACCCTTCCCCCACGCCCGACGGGAGTTCCCTATGACGTCCTCACCAGCACAACAAAAGCAGGCACCGCGAGCTGCCGGCCGCCGCGTCATGAAGCTTGACGAACGTCTGGCAGGCTACAAGGGGGTCTGGGTCTTTGTCGAATACGAGCGCGGGCAGGTCCATCCCGTATCCTGGGAATTACTGGGCGAGGGCCGCAAGCTGGCCGATGCCCTGAATGTGGAGCTCGCAGCGGTCCTGCTCGGCTCCCCCAGTGACGCCATTCGGGATTGCTGCGATCAGGCTATACACTTCGGCGCGGACCTCTGTTATCTCGCCTGTCATCCGACCCTCAAAGACTATCGCAATGCCCCATACACGACCGTGCTCACCGAGCTCGTCAATCGCTACTGCCCGGAGATCTTGCTTCTGGGGGCGACGACGCTCGGGCGCGACTTGGCCGGCAGTGTTGCCACGACTTTAAAGACAGGGCTTACCGCCGATTGCACGGGCCTTGTGATCGACCCCGAGAACCGGGGTCTTGCGGCCACTCGCCCGACCTTCGGCGGCAGCCTCTTGTGCACTATCGTGACCTTGAACTACCGCCCGCAGATGGCGACCGTGCGGCCGCGGGTCATGGCCATGCCGGTCGCCGACGCCACCCGTACCGGCCGCGTGGTCGAGCACCCGGTTGCGATCGTCGAGGAGTCGATCGCCACAAAGATCCTGGAATTTATCCCCGACGACCGTGTCGCAGAGGCCCAGCTGCCCTTCGCCGACATTATCGTAAGCGGTGGGCGCGGCATGAAGCGCCAGGACAACTTCCGTCTCATACACGATCTCGCGCGCGTACTGGGTGCGGAGGTGGGTGCGAGTCGTCCGGTGATCCAGGCAGGCTGGGTCGGCCCCGAGCGGCAGGTGGGGCAGTCCGGAAAGACAGTTCGGCCGCGGCTCTACATCGCGGCGGGTATATCGGGGGCCGTCCAGCATCGCGTCGGCATGGACAAATCCGACGTGATCGTTGCGATCAATGAGGACGCCAACGCCCCGATATTCGATTTCGCGCACTACGGCATCGTCGGCAACGCCATGACCATACTGCCGGCCTTGACCCAGGCGTTTACGGAGCACTTAAAGGCCAGGAAGCGGGCCGGCTGACGGTTAAGGAGGTTTTATGTCGGAACATTTCGATGCCATTGTCGTAGGCGCGGGCCCCGCCGGGAACAGTGCTGCCTATACCCTGGCCCGGGCCGGCCTCAAGGTCCTGCAAATCGAGCGCGGCGAGTACTCAGGGTCTAAGAACGTGCAGGGGGCCATTCTCTATTCTGATGCCCTGGAGAGGATCATACCGGACTTCCGCGAGGATGCGCCGCTGGAGCGTCATGTCATCGAGCAGCGCATGTGGGTCTTGGATGATGAGTCCTATATCGGCGGCACTTATCGATCGGCCGATTTCAGCAAGCCTCCTTATAACCGCTACACCATCATCCGTTCCCAGTTCGATCGCTGGTTCTCCAAAAAAGTCCGCGATGCCGGGGCGCTCGTCGTTTGCGAGACCACGGTGCTCGACTTGCACATGGACGGGCACCGCGTGGTGGGAGTCCGCACCGACCGCGAGAACGGATCGGTGTATGCCGATATTGTTATTCTGGCTGATGGCGTCAATTCCCTCCTTGCACGCAAGGCGGGATTTCACGGCGAACTAAAACCCAAAGATGTGGCGCTGGCCGTCAAGGAGATCCACTTTCTGCCCGAGCAGACGATAGAGGACCGTTTCAACGTCAAAGGGACCGAGGGTGTCGTCATCGAGATGGCCGGCAAGATCACCCAAGGCATGGTGGGTACGGGCTTCCTCTACACAAACAAAGAGTCTGTGACGATCGGAGTCGGTTGTCTGCTCTCCGACTTCAAGAAGAGCAAAATCGCCCCTTATGTCTTGCTCGAGCGCATGAAGGCCCATCCGGCCATAAGGCCGCTGCTCGAAGCGGGCGAGATGAAGGAATATACCGCGCATCTGATCCCAGAAGGCGGCTACAACGCCATCCCGGCTGTTTATGGCGACGGCTGGCTCATGGTGGGTGACGCCGGCATGTTCGTCAACGCCGTGCATCGCGAGGGATCGAATCTGGCCATGACCACCGGGCGTCTCGCGGCCGAGACGATCATCGATCTGAAGGCGCGCGGTAAACCCATGACCGCCCGGAATCTGGCGGCCTACCGCAAGGCTCTGGATGAAAGCTTCGTCATGAAAGACATGAAAAAATACAAAAATGTGCCGAGCGTCATGGACAAAAACCGGCAATTTTTTACCGACTATCCCCATCTCGTAAGCCACGCGGCCCATACTCTCTTGACGGTAGATGGGATGGACAAAAAAACCAAGGAGCGCGCAATTCGGCAGGAATTCACGCGCACGCGATCGAGGTTCGGATTGTTCGCCGATGCGTTCAAGTTGTGGAGGGCGTTCGAATGATGCGCATAGAGGAAAAACTTTTCCAGAACCGGTACCGCGTGGACGCTGGGCGCGCCCATATCGAGATCACCGATGGGGACATTTGCGCCGTTCAGTGCAAGGAAAAGCCTTGCACGTTCTGTTGTCCGGCGGGGTGCTACGCTGAGGACAACGGCGGGCGTGTGACATTAATCACTGACGGCTGCCTTGAGTGTGGGACCTGCCGCGTCATATGTGGCGAGCACCGCAACGTTCGTTGGGAGTACCCTCGAGGGGGCTACGGCATCTTGTTCAAGTTCGGCTGACATTGAAGCCGGGCACGGTCTCTCTTGACTAGGCCTTCCTGGGAAGGGGTGTTCTGGAGCTTGTGGCAAGCCGTGCCGCCCTATAGGCCGCTGCCCGCATTCGGTCCGCCGCGAGCATTGTTTGCCCTTGCATCCACTAAAACGCCGTTATGGCTACACGGGCGTCCGCGTACCAGGCGTTGCGGTGGGCTGTCTCCCGGTCCCCTCGCCACTCAGGAGGGTGGTTTCTTGGCGACAAAACGCGACGCCCCCATCCGACGAAAGCGGCCGGATGGCGCGACGCGCTTTGCCCTTTTTATGCCGAGAACGAGTTACCGCAGCCGCAGGTCGAGCGCGCGTTGGGGTTCTTCACAACAAAACGGGCCCCTTTAAGGTCGTCCCGGTAGTCGATGTCGACTCCCATGAGGTAGGGCAGACTGAGCGGATCGATCACGACGCGCACCCCGTCTTTGTCGATCACCCGGTCTCCCGGCTCGGTCGTGCCCTCGAAGCAGAAGCCGTATTGGAATCCGGCGCAGCCTCCGCCACCGACCCATATCCGCAGATAGACCTCCCCCAGCCCCTCCTCGGCCATAAGCGTCCGCATCTTCCTGAGCGCATCGGTGCTCACCGTAATAGGGTCACCGATGCCGCCGACCGGACCCATCTCTTCTACCGGATCCGAGTTTTTCTGCAATGCCTTCTGAGCCATGTTTTCACCTCCGTTTTTTGACCGCGGGGGCACAACGCGAATCTTTCGTGTCACCCGGCGAACAACCCATCCGTCTCCCTGGAAGGGCGCGAGTCTCAGTTCGTATAAAGAGCAAGTCCCATGCCACATATGCCTTCGCCTCGGGGTGTCTCCACCACATCCGTCCTGATCGTCCGTGGTTACACGGAACGTCGGGGCAAGCCACTTTGTGCTGCGCGATCCCGCGCGTCCCTGCGCATGTCGCATAAGCGACGAATCGGGCGTTTTTGTTCGGCTTCGTCGCTAATCCGACACATCTGACCCATCCCGCCCTGCGAAAACGCCCGTCACGACACGCCCCCGCGTTCCCATAGACGCTGGCACGGCGTTTGCTGAAGGACCGATGTGAATAATGCGCCACCGCACAGGCGGCGGTTCTTTCACTGGCAGAGGAATCGTTCCATGGAATCAAAAGACATTTCGGATACGGCCAGGCCGCAAGACTCTTTGGAGGGCGTAGCCGTTGCGGTCTCCGAGCATAAGGGTTGCGGCGCCTCGGGTGGGTCCGGCAAGGCCGGCTGCGGCTCGTCCATGGCGCCCGAGGACATGGCCCAGGGCGTATGGGAAAAAGTCAAGAATCACCCTTGTTACAGCGAAGAGGCTCACCACCACTACGCGCGCATGCATGTGGCTGTGGCACCTGCTTGCAACATCCAATGCAACTACTGTAACCGGAAATATGACTGCGCCAACGAATCTCGCCCCGGCGTCGTCAGCGAGCGATTGACGCCTGAACAGGCTGCTCGTAAGACCTTGGCAGTGGCAAGCGCCATACCGCAGATGACGGTTCTTGGAATCGCAGGACCAGGGGACCCATTGGCGAATCCGGAAAAGACCTTCAAGACATTCGAGCTCATAGCCCGCGAGGCCCCGGACATAAAGCTCTGCCTGTCCACGAACGGGCTTGCCTTACCCGACTATGTCGACCGGATCAAGGATCTCAACGTCGATCACGTGACGATCACGATAAATATGGTTGATCTGGAGGTGGGCGCCAGAATCTACCCGTGGATCTACTATCGGCACAAACGCTACACCGGACGCGAGGCCGCGCAGATCCTTCATGAGCGTCAGATGCAGGGCCTCGAGATGCTCACCGAGCGCGGCATCCTCTGCAAGGTCAATTCGGTCATGATCCCGGGGATCAATGATCAGCACTTAGTCGACGTCAATAAGGCCGTGAAGTCACGGGGCGCCTTCCTGCACAACATTATGCCCCTCATCTCGGCGCCGGAGCACGGAACGGTGTTCGGTCTAAACGGGCAGCGCGGCCCTACCGCCCAGGAACTGAAGGCCCTGCAGGATCGTTGTGAGGGGCAGATGAACATGATGCGGCATTGCCGGCAATGCCGTGCCGATGCCGTGGGACTTTTGGGCGAGGATCGCTCTGCGGAATTTACCACCGAGAAGGTGATGGAGATGGCGCTTTCCTACGATGGCGCAGCGCGCCGCGCCTACCAAGCGACCGTGGAGGATCAAAGACAAGAAAAGGCGGCCGCCAAGGGGGCCTGGCTCGAGGGGCTGCGCGAGCGCCAGTCCGACATCGCCATTCTGGTGGCCGTTGCCACCAAGGGCGAGGGGCGCGTGAACGAGCACTTTGGGCACGCCAAGGAATTCCAGATCTATGAGGCCGGCGCCGGTGGCGCGAAATTCGTGGGTCATAGGCGTGTCGATCTTTACTGCCAGGGTGGTTACGGGGAGGAAGATGCCTTACCGACCATTATCCGGGCCCTGAATGATTGCACCGCGGTCCTGGTGGCCAAGATCGGCGGCTGCCCGCGGGCTTCGTTGAAGGAGGCCGGAATAGAGCCGGTCGACTCCTGTGCTCACGAGTTCATCGACGCGGCGGTACTGGCCTACTACAAGGGCTATGTCGACCGAGTGGAGAAGGGCGAGATCACGCACGCGCTAAAGGGTGATGCGGCGATTCGCCAAGGGGCTTACGTCGCCGCCTAAGTCCCGTGCGACGCTATCGAAAACCGAAGGAGATACCCATGCCATACAAGATCATAGGCTCGCAGTGCACCGCGTGCTCGGCCTGCGAGCCGGAATGTCCCAACAACGCCATCCGCGAGAAGGACGGAACGTACATCATAAAGCCCGAAAAGTGCACGGAATGCATAGGGTATTTCGATGACCCCCAGTGTGTTGCCGTGTGTCCAGTCGAGAACACCTGCGTGATCGACACAAGCGTCGCACGCTACCAGGCTTAAGGGCGCGCCTATGTGCATGACGATCACACCATCAGCTCTCAAGTTTATGCGCCGCATGTTGCGTATGAGCGGCAACCCGGCGCACGGCTTTCGTCTGCTCGCAAGCCCCGGAGGATGTTCCGGCATGGGCGTCGAATTCTCTGTGGAGGCGGCGGCGCGCGTGGGCGACGTAACGATGCAGTACGAGGACGTCACACTCCACATGCCGCCTGCGACCCAGGCGCTCCTCGAGCGCTGCACTCTGGACTTCTCCGACGCGGCCCATTCGTCTGGCTTCACGGTAATGGATCCGAAAGGCAGCGGATGCGGCTGTTCGGGCGCCAGCGCCGGCGCGGCCGTAGTCGACATAAGCGCCCTCAAGCGCCGGTCCTAGGGCTTCCAGAAGTCGCGCGCAAGCGGCCACGAGAGGAGGGCGCATATGAAGATCAACAGAGATCGCGACACGGTCGAATTGAACGGGCCGCCGCGATTCGATTACGGGGAGAAGGTCCGATCGCGCAAGACCGTGCGCAATGACGGGACCTTTCCCGGTAAGGACATAGGGGACGTCCTCGTGAAAAAGGGCGATGAGGGCTACGTGACGAGCATCGGAACATTTTTGCAGCAGTTCTATATCTACGGCGTGGACTTCGTGGCCAACGGCTATCGCGTGGGCATGAAGGGGCGGGAACTCGAGAGCGCCGCACCGGCCGACGGGTCCGACCCGGGGTGTTGATGGCGCCGGGCCCGGCCGGTGATCCCAAGACCAGAGGGGATTAGGCGATGAGCGAAAAGGGCGCGGCCCATGTCTATCTCGATAACAACGCGACCGGGGTCGTGGCGCGCGAGTGCCTGGAGGCGATGCTTGCCTGTCTGCGATCGGGTATCGGCAACCCGTCGAGCGCGCACGCCGCGGGCATGCGCGCAAAGGGTCTCCTGCACGAGGCGCGCGCCGAGGTGGCGGGGCTTGTGGGCGCGCGACCCCAAGAGATCGTTTTCACGAGTTCGGGGACCGAGGCGAACCACACAGCGATTTTGGGGACGCTGGCCGCACGCGCAGGCCGCAGGCATATCGTCGCAAGTGCCGTCGAGCACCCCTCGACCCTGATGTTGTTGCGTCATCTGGAGGAGACGGGCATAGCCGTGACCTATCTGCCTGTCGACAGCGAAGGGCGGCTGGCCGTGGGCGCGGTGCGGGACGCCATCACTCAGGATACCGCGCTTGTGACGCTCATGTGGGCCAATAACGAGACCGGCGTGCTCTTTCCGATCCCCGAGATCGCGGAGACGACGCACGCCTTGGCTGTGCCGCTCCACGTGGATGCCGTGCAGGCGGCCGGCAGGATACCGATTGACCTTGAGCAGCTGCCCATCGAGATGCTGTCCCTCTCTGGCCACAAGCTGCATGCGCCGCCGGGGGCGGCCGCGTTGTTTGTGCGTAAGGCCTTCAGGATCGCGCCCCTGCTTTGGGGCCACCAGGAGCACAGGATGCGTGGCGGCACCGAGAATCTTCCGGCCATCGTGGGCTTCGGGAGCGCCTGCGCCCTCGCCCAGGAGGATCTGGAGGTGGAGGCCCTCCGCATAGGCAGGCTGCGGGCCGATCTTGAGCGCGGCATCGTTGAGCGCTTCCCGGCGGCGCGGATCCATGGGGTGCAAGCGCCGCGGCTGCCCAATACCAGCAACATCAGTTTCGGGACTTTGGACGGTGAGCGGATCATGGCGGCCCTTGATCGCCGAGGCGTGGCAGTCTCTCTGGGGGCGGCATGCGCCGCCGGCGGGATGGATCCGTCGCATGTGCTGACGGCCATGGGGGTCGATCGGCGCGTGGCCCTGGGCGCGATCCGGTTTTCGTTCGGGCGTTACAACAGTGAGGCGTGCGTGGGACGGGTCTTGGCCCTACTTCCTGAGATCCTGGGCGAGGTGGCCGCGCGCGCGGCTTAAGAGTACACGAGGATGCAGGGGGATGGGCAATGAAGGTGATGATACGCAGAAATCGCGAGGGTGTGTTGTCGGTCTATGTCGCGAAGAAGGATCTGGAGGAACCGATCGTGGCCATGGAGCAGCCGGCCATGTGGGGCGGCCGCGTTACGCTTGCCAACGGCTGGCAGCTGGAGTTGCCCGCGTTGGCGGTGGAGACGGCCTTGCCGATCACAGTCGATGCGCGGCGGATTGCGGAGGCATGAAGCCATGAGGGAATCCGATTGGCGCCGCCTGCAAGGTTTCCTCGACGCCGACTCAGGCCCGGCTCTTTCAGTCCTACGGCGTGAGTTCCCGGAGCTTGCCTTTGTGCGTTGCGATGCCGTGGATATGGTCGGACGCCAGCCGTTTCGGGTCACCCCTACGGCCGATGTCTACCTCGTGGATGGGCGCGACCATTGCGTGGCGGTGACGCCTGATCTGGCCGCGGCCACCGGTCTGCTCATAGCCGTGCGCGAGTGAGTATGAGCGACCCCAAGATCCGGGCTGAAGTTTGGGACGTCGCCGCCGCCGATCGCGAGCGCATGCGGGCGGCGGAACAGGCAAGTCCGGCTGTGCAGGCGACGATCATATCGGCCTTCGAGGCGCGTGTCGCCACGCAGCTTGCAAGGCGCCACGCCGTGGCTTGCGCAAGCGCCACAGGCGGTCTTCAGCGTGTCCTCGAGGCCTACGGGCTTGGGCCCGGCGACGAGGTCGTGGTCTCGGCCTATTCCTGGCACGAGATCGCCCGCGCGGTGTGGCGGGCGGGGGCGACACCGGTATTCGCCGACATCGATTATTGGTCCGGCACGCTCAATCCCGAAAAGGCCGCTGCCAGAATCGGGCCCGCCACGCGCGCCCTCCTGGTCGGTAATACCAATGGCCACCCCGCCGATTGGACGGCCTTCGAGGAGCTGCGCCTACACCACGATCTCATCCTCATTGAGGATTCGACGGAGGCTATCGGGTCCACGTACCAGGGAAGGCCGGTCGGCTGTTTTGGTGACGTGAGCTTGCTCGATTTCCAGACACGGGGCCCGGTCGCGGCCGGCGCGGGGGCGCTCGTCTTGACCGATGATGCGCGACTCGCGCAGGCCTTGGACCAGCAGGTGAAAGCAGCTCCCCGGGCCGATGCCATGAGCGCCTCCACGGCGGCCTTGCTGGATGCGCAGTGGGAGCGCCTGGAGGACACCCTGGCCGCACGTGCTTCGGTCGCGGCGCTCTACGGGCGCACCATCCGCTCCTTCGAGGGCATTAAAGACCCCTACACCGGGCCCCGGGTAAGCGCCCACCACACGTTTACCTTTCTCGTCCATTTGGGCGCGCGCTTCAGCCGGCATGCGCGCGACGCCATTGTCGACGATCTGTGCGAAGGCGGCATAGAGGCGCGAGCATATGCCATACCCCTTTATCGCGATGAGGAGTGCCGGCGCAGAGGGTTTTCGGGGGCCGGTTGCGGATTGACCGACAAAATCGCCGATCGCGGGATCGTCCTCCCGTTCCATGCCGGGCTTGCCGAGGAAGACATCGCGCGGATCGTCGAGTCCCTGAAGGACGCCTCGATTAATGTCGGCGCGGGGTCTGCGATCTATCTCTAGAGGGGCGGCAAATACGGCGAACAAGGCCTGCAGTCCCTGCGTTCAATGATGAAAAGGAGTCTTCTGTCATGATCATACCGAACGACTTGCGCGCGGCCCTGGCCGCAGGGCACATCATCCCCTACGTGGGTCCGGGCGCGCTCGCCCTCGACGGGGTCTGTCCGCTGCCTGCGACCCCGGAGGATCTGGTCTTGCGTTTTACGAGCAAGGTCGCCGTTCCCCACAAGATCCGCGGAAATCTCACCGCCGCCGCCCAGTTCATAGAAAACTTCAAGCACCGAAAGACCGTCAACACGCTCATGCGGGATGCCTTCGCCGTGCAGGCTGCGCCCAACATCCTGCACGAGTGGCTCGCTGCGCCCGGTTTCCCGCTCATAGTCCACGTCTGGTACGACGACTTGTTGCGGCAGGCCTTGGAGCGCCGGTCCGACGACTGGGGGCTTGTGCAGGCCGTGAGCCAGGCCGAGCACTACGGCACGTGGGTGCACTCTTTCCGGTATGATGGCGCGCGCTCGCCGCAAGGTGACGAGGCGCTCTGGGCCACGCTTCTCTACGAACCGCTCGGCGCGATCCATCCGGCGTGCAATTTCCTCGTGTCGGATTCCGACTTCGTCGAGGTCCTGACAGAGATCGATATCCAGACCCCGATCCCAGCTCGGGTGCAGGAACTGCGTGCAGACCGCGGCTTTCTCTTTCTCGGATGCCGCTTCACGACCCAGCTCGAACGCGTGTTCGCGCGCCAGATCATGAAGCGCTCACACGGGCCGCACTGGGCGGTCCTGGCGGATCCCCTTACGCGCAACGAGGCCCGTTTCCTCAGCGAGCAGTCGATTACGCCCATCGCTCAAGATCTCGCAAGCTTTACCCGCGCGCTCGCCGCAGACGCCGCCACCCCATACCCGCAGGGTCTCGCGGGCGCGGCCCATGGTTGGGGCCGCGTCCTAAACTAACTGGTCCCCACTCCTATCCCGATCGCCGCGCGCAATCCTAAGGCGAGTCGCACCTTGCGGCGCACGGCCTCCACCGTAAGCGGTTGGGGTAGGAGGCTGTGGGCCCCTTGAGCAAGCCAGCATGCCCCCTCCGGCTCGCTTATCGAGCCCACCAGGACCACCACCTGGATCTTAGGGCTTATCTCGCGAATGCGATCCATAAGCCTCGCGTCGGCGTCCCCAAGCTCGACCCTATCCACGATCGCCACATCGGGCGGGCGTTCGCGCATCCTGCCGAGCGCCTGATCAAGTTCGCTCCATTCGTGGGTCTCATAGTCGTCCTGCAGCATGAACTGCAAGGCCGTGCGCTTGATCTCGCAAGCCGAGATGACGAATACACAAAAATTTGCCACTGCCGCGTCGCTTGTCACGCCAATCTGCATGCCAGAGCCTCCTTTCAGTCGGTCGAGAGCGGCGCAGCAAGTTTCGTTCCGGCCTGAGCGCCGCTCGTGGCTCGCCGGTTCGGCCTTTGTAGGCGGGGGCCCACGGGACGTCCGACGTTTCTGTTGGGTTTGAGACAAGTCACACAACAACACCGCGACTTTGTCGCAAGGCTGACAGGATCTTTCCGAGAGAAAGCCGTTTTCGCCGTATTTCCAGATGGCACGGCATTTGCTCTTGGTTCGCCCGTAGGGCACGCCGTTGCGGGATGCCGGGAGTCAAGGCGCAAATGCGGCGGTGGCCATGATGTTTCTTGGACCTAAAAAGGATTGAAGCGGATTGGACAGACAACGCCACGAAGAGCTTTCTACTTTAAGGAGATCGGAAATGACAGGATTACGGCAAATCGCGTTTTACGGAAAGGGCGGTATCGGCAAGTCGACGACCTCCCAAAATACGCTGGCCGCGCTCGCGGAGATGGGTCAGAAGATTCTCATCGTAGGCTGTGACCCGAAGGCGGATTCCACCCGCCTTATCCTGCATGCCAAGGCGCAGGACACGATCCTGAGTCTGGCCGCCGCGGCGGGCAGTGTCGAGGATCTGGAACTCGAGGACGTCATGAAGATGGGCTATCGCGACATCCGTTGCGTGGAGTCTGGGGGTCCTGAGCCTGGGGTCGGATGCGCCGGCCGTGGCGTCATCACGTCGATCAATTTCCTCGAGGAGGAGGGTGCTTATGATGGCGCCGACTACGTCTCCTACGACGTGCTGGGTGACGTCGTGTGCGGGGGTTTCGCGATGCCGATCCGCGAGAACAAGGCCCAGGAAATCTATATCGTGATGTCGGGCGAGATGATGGCCATGTACGCCGCTAACAATATCTCAAAGGGTATCCTGAAGTACGCCAATTCGGGGGGCGTGCGTCTGGGCGGACTTGTTTGCAACGAGCGCCAGACTGACAAGGAGTACGAGCTCGCCGAGTCTCTGGCGAAGAAGCTGAATAGCAAGCTGATCCATTTCGTGCCGCGCGATAACGTCGTGCAACACGCGGAGCTCCGGCGCATGACGGTGCTCGAGTACGCGCCCGATTCCAAGCAGGCCGACGAGTATCGGACCTTGGCCCGGAAGATTCATGAGAACGTGGGCCAGGGCACCATCCCCACGCCCATCACCATGGATGAGCTCGAGGATCTGCTCATGGAGCACGGCATCATGAAGGCGGTGGATGAGTCCATCGTAGGAAAGACCGCAGCCGAGTGCGCGGTGGCCTGACGACGTTGACGCCGGCCGGGGCGTGGCCCCGGCCGCACTGACAGGAGTTCGCTATGGATCTGACACTGGATGAAGCAAAGGCCCGCAACGCCGAGGTCATCACGGAGGCGCTTTCCGTATACCCGGACAAGACCGCCAAGAAGCGGGCCAAACACCTGAACGTCTATGAGGGCGATAAGCCCGACTGCGGGGTGAAATCCAACATCAAGTCGGTGCCCGGTGTCATGACGATCCGCGGCTGCGCCTACGCGGGCTCCAAGGGGGTCGTGTGGGGGCCGATCAAGGACATGATACACATCTCCCACGGGCCGGTCGGGTGTGGCCAGTACTCTTGGGCTGCGCGACGCAATTATTATATTGGCGTCACGGGTGTCGACACCTTCGTGACCATGCAGTTTACGTCCGATTTCCAGGAGAAGGACATCGTCTTCGGGGGCGACAAAAAGCTCGACAAGATCGTAGACGAGATCCAGGCCCTGTTTCCTCTGAACCACGGCATAACGATCCAGTCCGAATGTCCGATTGGCCTCATAGGCGACGACATCGAGGCGGTCGCCAAGAAAAAGTCCAAGGAGTACGACGGTAAGACCATAGTGCCGGTGCGCTGCGAGGGGTTCCGGGGTGTATCGCAGTCCTTGGGCCATCACATCGCGAACGATGCGGTCCGTGACTGGGTCTTCGAGAGGCCGGGCGACAGGCCGGTGTCTTTTGAGAGCACGGCTTACGACGTCGCCATCATCGGTGATTACAATATCGGCGGCGATGCCTGGTCGTCGCGCATCCTACTCGAGGAGATGGGTCTTCGGGTCATCGCCCAATGGTCCGGAGACGGCAGCCTGGCGGAGCTCGAGAACACACCCAAGGCCAAGCTCAACATACTCCACTGCTATCGCTCCATGAACTACATATCGCGCTACATGGAGGAGAAGTTTGGCATTCCGTGGGTGGAGTACAACTTCTTTGGCCCGTCCAAGGTCGCCGAGTCCCTGCGCGCCATCGCCAGCCATTTCGATGACCACATCAAGGAAGGGGCGGAGCGTGTGATCGCCAAGTACCAGCCGCTCATGGACGCGGTCATCGCCAAGTATAAGCCGCGCCTCCAAGGCAAGAAGGTCATGTTGTACGTGGGGGGGCTGCGTCCCCGACACGTCATCGGGGCCTATGAGGATCTCGGTATGGAGGTCATAGGCACGGGCTATGAGTTCGGCCATAACGACGACTATCAGCGCACGACACATTACGTGAAGGACGGGACGCTGATCTATGACGACGTGACCGGCTACGAGTTCGAAAAGTTCGTCGATCGCCTGCAGCCGGATCTTGTGGGCTCGGGCATCAAGGAGAAGTACGTCTTTCAGAAGATGGGCGTGCCGTTCCGGCAAATGCATTCCTGGGATTATTCGGGGCCCTATCACGGTTACGACGGTTTCGCGATATTCGCCCGCGACATGGATATGGCGATCAATAACCCGGTCTGGGGTCTCGCGAAGGCCCCCTGGAACGCGGAGCAATAATTCCGTAGCCCCCGCCCTTAATCGAGCGAATGGAGAGTTTGTATGAGCCAGAATGCTGACAAAGTCCTCGACCACTTTAGCCTGTTCCGGTCACAGGAATATGTGGATATGTTCGAAAACAAAAAGGCCTTCGAGAACGCAGTGCCTGTGGCCGAGCTTCAAAGTGCCGTCGACTGGACCAAAACCCGGGAATATCGCGACCTGAACTTCGCTCGCGAGGCCTTGGTGGTGAACCCGGCCAAGGCCTGCCAGCCGCTGGGTGCGGTGTTTGCGGCCGTGGGCTTCGAGGGGACCTTGCCGTTCGTGCACGGCTCGCAGGGCTGCGTCGCTTATTACCGTAGCCACTTTAGCCGCCATTTCAAAGAGCCCACGTCGTGCGTGTCGTCATCGATGACCGAGGATGCTGCGGTGTTTGGGGGCCTGAACAACATGATCGACGGCCTGGCCAACGCCTACAACCTCTATAAGCCGAAGATGATCGCGGTGTCGACGACCTGTATGGCGGAGGTCATAGGCGATGACCTGAACGCCTTCATTAAGACCGCCAAGGAGAAGGGCTCGGTACCCGCAGCGTTCGACGTCCCTTTTACCCACACGCCGGCCTTCGTGGGCAGTCACGTCACGGGTTACGACAACACCATGAGGAGCATCCTGGAACATTTTTGGGACGGCAAGGCCGGGACCGAGCCGCCACTCGTGCGCGAACCGCGAGATAGCATAAACCTTATCGGCGGATTCGATGGCTACGCGGTGGGCAACATGCGCGAGGTGAAGCGCCTGTTCAGTCTTATGGGCGTCAACTATACGATGCTAGGGGACAACAGCGACGTCTGGGATACCCCCACCGACGGTCACTTCCGCATGTATGACGGCGGCACCAAGCTTGAGGACGCGGCCGCCGCCGTTCACGCCAAGGCTACGATCTCCATGCAGGAGTTCTGTACCTTGAAGACGCTCGCCTATGCGGCAAAGAAGGGGCATGAAGTCGCGGCCTTCAATCACCCGATCGGGGTGGCCGCAACCGATCGCTTCCTCATGGAGGTCGCCCGTCTCTCGGGGCGCCCGATCCCGGAGGAGATCACGCGCGAACGCGGACGTCTGGTGGATGCCATTGCCGACTCTTCGGCGCATATCCATGGGAAGAAGTTCGCGCTCTATGGTGACCCGGATCTGACGCTCGGGCTTACGGGCTTCCTGCTCGAATTGGGCGCGGAGCCCGTGCATATTCTCGCGAGCAACGGGACGCCGGACTGGGAGGCCCGTGTGCATGCCCTTCTGGATGCCTCGCCGTTTGGCAAGGGGTGCCACGTCTACCCGGGGCGCGATCTCTGGCATATGCGGTCCTTGCTCTTTACCGAGCCTGTCGATTTCCTGATCGGCAACACCTACGGGAAATTCCTCGAGCGCGATACGCGTACGCCTCTGATCCGCATAGGCTTCCCGATCTTCGATCGTCATCATCACCACCGCTATCCGCTGTGGGGCTACCAGGGAGCCATGAACACGCTGGTGAAGATTCTGGACAAGGTCTTCGACGTGACCGATGCCGATACGATGATTCCGGGCAAGACCGACTATAGCTTCGACATCATCCGCTAAGAGGCTCCGCCCTCACAGGGCAGCCGCAAAGGTCGCGGCTAGGAGGTGACTTATGGGCAATGTGACGTTTATCGCTCCACCGTTCGATGTGGAGCGCGTGATCAAGCTCGAACCGTGCCATGGCGCGACGCTGCTTATGATCGCGCGCGAGATACCGTGGCCTGCCCATAAGACCTGCGGCCAGGGCCTCTGCGGGGCCTGCGCCGTCAAGATCGTGTACCGGGACCGGGGCCGTGCTGCGGCGCGGGTGATCTTAAGCCCGGACGAAAAGATGGTTCTCTATCAAGCGGGCAAGCTCACAGACGCCGAATACCGGGCCCAAGACATCGCGGCCCATCCGGCGCTCTGGCGGCTGGCCTGTCAGTACGTGGTGGAAGACGAGGATATTCTGGTCTTCGCCTAGCAAGGCGCTGCTGAACGTCTGGAGGCGACATGGATAGCTTGGCGAATACCGTGCAGCAGGTCTTCAACGAGCCCGCTTGCGGCAAGAATCTGACGAAGGGCGACCGGGAGCGCAAGAAAGGCTGCACGCAGGCCCTGCAACCCGGCGCGGCGGCCGGCGGTTGCGCCTTCGATGGGGCCAAGATTGCCTTGCAGCCCATCACCGATGTCGCTCACCTGGTGCATGGACCCATTGCCTGCGAGGGCAACTCCTGGGACAACCGCGGGGCGAAGTCCTCCGGTCCGCTCCTCTACCGGACCGGATTCACAACCGACATCAACGAGACAGATGTGGTGTTCGGTGGGGAAAAGCGCTTGTTTCGCGCTATAAAGGAGATCCTCGCCAAATACGATCCGCCGGCGGTGTTCGTCTATCAAACGTGCGTGACGGCCCTCATAGGGGACGACATCGAGGCTTTGTGCAAGGCCGCGAGTGCCCGTTTCGGAAAGCCCATCATCCCGGTCAATGCGCCGGGTTTTGTCGGCAGCAAGAACTTAGGCAACAAACTTGCGGGCGAGGCACTGCTCGAATACGTCATAGGAACCGAGGAGCCAGGGTACACGACGCCTTACGACATTAACATTATCGGCGAATACAACCTGGCCGGGGAGCTCTGGCAGGTCAAACCCCTGCTTGCCGAGCTTGGCATTCGGGTTCTGGCGTGCATCAGTGGCGATGCGCGTTATCACGAAGTAGCTTCGTCCCATCGCGCCCGCGCGGCCATGATGGTGTGCTCCAAGGCCATGATCAATGTGGCGCGCAAGATGGAGGAGCGTTACGGCATCCCGTTCTTCGAGGGTTCATTCTATGGCGTGTCGGATATGAGCGAGGCGCTGCGCGAGATCGCGCGGCTGCTCGTGGCCCGTGACGCACCTGCGGATCTTAGCGCGCGCGTCGAGGTTCTGGTCGCCCGCGAGGAGGCGCGTGCCTGGGCGCGACTTGAAGCCTACCGACCGAGACTGCAGGGCAAGCGCGTACTTTTGATCACAGGTGGCGTGAAGTCCTGGTCGGTGGTGGCGGCGCTCCAGGAAATCGGCATCGAGATCGTCGGCACGAGCGTCAAGAAATCGACCAAGGAAGATAAGGAACGCATCAAAAATATCATGGGTGACGAGGCCCATATGATCGAGGATATGACGCCGCGCGAGATGTACAAATTGCTGAAGGACGCACGCGCCGACATCATGTTGTCGGGCGGACGCTCGCAGTTCGTGGCCCTAAAGGCCAAGGTTCCATGGCTCGACATCAATCAGGAGCGGCATCACGCCTACGCCGGTTACGATGGCATGGTGGCCCTGGTGGCCGAGATCGATAAGGCCCTCTACAACCCGATCTGGGGGCAGGTGCGCCGTCCGGCGCCATGGGATGCGGAAGGGGTGTCATGATCGCCTCGGCCGCCATTCATGAGCGCGCCGCGCAGCCCGCAAGTAAGGCCTGCACGGTCAACCCCCTGAAGATGAGTCAACCCCTTGGGGCGGCGCTTGCCTTTCTTGGCATCGCCGGGTCCATGCCGGTCTTTCATGGGTCGCAGGGATGCACGGCCTTCGGGCTGGTCTTGTTCGTCCGCCACTTTCGCGAGTCCATCCCGCTGCAGACGACCGCCATGAACGAGGTCACGACCATACTCGGCGGCGGGGAGAACATCGAAAAGGCACTTCTCAACATCCACAAGCGCGCCAAGCCTGCGTTCATCGGTATCGCTTCGACAGGGCTTACAGAGACCAAGGGTGACGACGTCGCGGGTGATCTGCGGGTGACCAAGGGGGCGCATCCAGAGCTCGACATGCCGATTGTCTATGTCTCGACGCCCGATTATCAGGGGGCCTTCCAGGACGGTTGGGCCAAGGCCGTGACCGCCATTATCGAATCGCTCACAGCGCCCGTGGCGACCGTCAAGGGTCAGGTGACCATTCTACCCGGTTGCCATGTGACCCCGGGGGACATCGCGGAGCTGCGCGCCATCGTCATCGATTTCGGCTTGTCTCCGCTCGTGCTGCCCGATCTGTCCGGTTCACTCGATGGCCACGTGCCGGTGGACTTCAGCCCCACGAGTCTTGGTGGCACCACCCCCGCAGACATCGCACGGATCGGGGCGTCGGAGGCCGCTATCGCCATTGGCGAACAGATGCGGCCGGCGGCCCGAGTGCTGGCGGAAAAGACGGGGGTTCCGACTCGAATCTTCGACCGCCTCACGGGACTTGCAGCCACCGACGATTTCTTGGCGTATTTGAGCGCCTTATCCGGGCGGGCGGTGCCCGACAAGTATCGTCGTGAGCGCAGCCAGCTTGTGGATGCCATGCTCGATGCCCACTTCTTCTTCGGCGGCAAACGTGTCGCCATCGGTGCTGAACCGGACCTGCTGTGGGCCTTGGGGGCGTGGTGCAAGGATATGGGATGCGAGCTGGCCGCGGCCGTCACCACCACCGAGTCTCCGGTGCTCGCGTGGCTTGCCGCGGAAGGCGCGCATCTCGGTGATCTCGAGGACTTGGAGGCGCAGGCCTTCGGTTGCGACCTTTTGATCACCCATTCGCATGGACGCCAGGCGGCGCAGCGCCTGGGTATTCCGTTCTTGCGCATGGGCCTGCCGATCTTTGATCGCCTGGGGGCCGCGCACCGCGTCATCGTGGGCTACAAGGGTACGCGCGATCTCGTCTTCGAGGTTGGCAATATCTTTCTTGCCCATGGTCATGAGTTACGGCCGGCCGACGCGGACTCCCGCGTCGCGAAAGACCCCTGCCACAAGCCCGCGACGGGAGACGTGACATGCGCCGGCTCTTGTCAAAGTCATCATTCCATTAAAGAGGCTTGAATCGCCATGAAGATTGCGTTCGCAACACAGGATATGAAGCGCGTCGACGCCCATTTCGGTTGGGCCAAGAACATCGCCGTCTATGAGATATCGGAGGACGGCTACGAGTGCGTGGAGGTGCATGAATTCGACGGAGAACTCAATGAGGATGGCAACGAAGACAAGCTCGGGCCCAAGCTCGAGGCGGTTGCCGATTGCGCCATTCTTTATGTCGCCGCCATAGGGGGATCGGGCGCGGCCCGCGTGGTCGCGAAGAATGTGCATCCGGTCAAGGTCTCGAGTCCGGAGCTGATCGAGGATCTCCTGGCACAGTTGCGCACGGTTTTGGCTGGTACGCCGCCGCCGTGGCTGCGCAAGGCCTTGTTGAAAGGTCGTGAGCGCACGTTTGCTTTGGATGAAGAGGTGGGCCATGGCGCACAGTGAGGCTGTTTTGGAAGACGAGGCCGTCCTCCAGTTGCCCTTTGTCCAGGAGCTCGTGAAGCAATGGCGGGCGCAGGACACTCATGGGGCCTGGGACGGAAAGACCGAGTCCGACCTGCTCGAACCCTATGTCGTCGACAAGGTCAAGCGCAAGGAGATGCCCATTATTGGCGACCCGGACCCAGAGACGCTCTGGCGTCTCGAGCTCTTCTATAACGCCGTGGGGCTCTGTGTTGAGCGCCGCACCGGCGTCATGGCCCAGCCCATGATCAAGATGCACCATGAGGGTTTCGGGCGCCTCGTGCTGCTCGCGGGACGCCTCGTGGTCGTGAATAAGCACTTGCGTGACGTGCACCGCTACGGCTACCCGACACTCGCTGCTCTCGGCGCGGAGGGCGAGAAGATCGTCGCGGCTGCGGTCGCCATGATTCTGCAATATCCCGATCTGGCCAACTACGGAGGCTGAGGCCATGAGCGCAAGGCTTGCCGACGATGACATCGAAACCCTGAAGAAGCGCATCAAGAAACTGAGCGCCCAGGCCATCGAACACAAGATGCGGCTCCACGACCTCGCCGAGGAGCTTCCGATCGGATGGGAGACAATCCGCGACGTGGCCGCTTGCACCCATGAGGCTTACCAAGCCTTGGCTGCGGCACGCACCGAACTCGCGGGGGTGGGAGGCGATAGTGGCTGACATCGCGGTCACCATGCCGGACGGACGGAGTTGGGTCCCCCGGTTCGTGCAGGGCTTGAACCGCGACAAGTGTATAGGCTGCGGGCGTTGCTACCGGGTGTGCGGACGCGACGTCCTGCAACTCGTGGGCGTGACCGACGAGGGTGCGACCGTAGCTCTCGCCGTCGGGGCGGACGACGATGACGACCGGGAATACGAGAAGAAGGTCATGACCATTGCGCAGCCAAGGAACTGTGTGGGCTGCGAGGCGTGCGCGAAGATTTGCCCGAAGAAGTGCTATACCCACACACCCATGCAGGACGGAGGATAGGGCCATGGCTACAGCCGGACCTGGGCATGAAGCATCTTGTGCGGCGACGGGCGCGATCGACAGCGCATTGGTACGCGCATTTGCGGGCGTGACTGCGCGTTTCCGGACGCTTGGTCTCGATCCGCACGAGTTCGCGGCCCTAAGACGGCGATATCTGGGCGAACGGTTCCATCTCGACGAGACGATTGTGGAGGCTGGCGCATGCGTAGCCTTGCGCGCCGACGAGCACGGCGAACTTGTGGAGCTTCTACTTGTGTCCCGCGCCGATGATTCAAAGGAGACGTTCTGGCTTGCTAACACGATCGCCACCGCTTGCCTGGGCGACAATCACCTTTGGCAGGACATGGGGCTCGCGGGGCGCGAGGAGTTGTCCTGGCTCTTGAAACGCCACTTTACTCCGCTCTACGAAAAGAATGTCGATAACATGAAATGGAAGAAGTTCTTCTATAAGGAGCTCTGTCGGCGAGAGAGGGTGGTCTTGTGCAAGGCCCCAAGTTGTGGCGTATGCGCGGACTACGCAGCCTGTTTCGGCGCCGAGTAAAATAAAGCGCCCTGAAGCCGCGGGTTTTGTTCCAGAGAGCACGCAATGTCTCGATCGCGGGGCATGTCGGAGCTTACCACGGAGGCTTGGGCGCCTGGCCCGATATATCTCGGTCGCGTTCGACCGGCGGCCGGATCGGCCGGCGGGCTCGCTTCCCATACACCTGCCTCAAGACCTTAAGCTTGCCCGGCCATTCCTCGTTATCTATTCGCCTCGGCATGCCCTGCAGGCGATACAGTCAATGGAGCGCAATCCCTCCCGCGACTAAAGTCGCAGGTTGCTCGGGGCTTACTCTGATGGCGCAAAAAGGCCGCGCAGGAGACTTTGGGGGCCCGACAAGGGGCATGATAGGTGGATACGCGGCCCGGCGGTCGGGTGTATTGTCTAACGCGTTTGGTCGGGGTCTCGCGAGCCGCGCCATCCGCCTGCGGAAGCCATCGTGGGGGGCTGCGCAGGTGCGGGATGTGTCAGATTGGACGCCTATGGAATAGAGATAACGGGGCCAGCGGGGCCTGGGGAGCGCAAAATCATGGATCGAAAAGACGCTATGTGGGCGTGGAGCGGGACGTTTACCGCCGCCGCCTACCTAACAATTGGGGGCGCGATGATGATGAGCGCCGCAGCCACCGCAGAGACTGTGACGCTGTCACAGCAGGCCTTGCGCAGCTTGGTGTTGCCGAACAAGCCGCCGGTACCGGCCGGTGACCCCATGACGCCCGCCAAGATTTCGCTGGGTAAGGAGCTTTATTTCGACCCTCGGCTCTCCAGCACCGGCACGGTGTCTTGCAATTCATGTCACGATGTTATGGGTACCGGCACCGACAATCGGAAATTTTCGCAAGGGGTGAATGGGCGTCTCGATACTTCGCGCAGTACGCCCACGGTCTTCAACGCGGCCTTTCTCTCGGTTCAATTCTGGGATGGGCGTGCGGCCTCGCTCGAGGCGCAGGCGAAGGCACCGATCTTGAACCCCAAAGAGATGGGCATGCCGAATGGCCAAGCGGTCGCTGCGCGGATCGATGCCATCGCCGGTTATCGTCGGCAGTTCAAGCGCGTCTTCGGCGGCCCGCACCCCGTGTCCTTCGGTCACATCGCCCAGGCGGTCGCCACCTATGAACGAACCCTGGTCACCCCCAACAGTCCGTTCGATCGCTATGCAAAAGGCGACCGTAACGCCATAAGTCCGGAGGCGCGCAAGGGCTTCGTCGACGTGCAGGAGCTGGGCTGCATCGCGTGCCATAGCGGACCCATGTTCAATGGGCCTAAGACCCCGATGGGGCAGGGGTTCTTTATGAAATTCCCGATCTATACGAACAACAAATACGTCGCTGAGTATCACCTCATGGCTCATTTGGGCCGCTATAAGGTCACACATAAGGCCGCCGACAAGCACATGTGGATCGTGCAATCGTGGCGCGACGTGGCGCTTAGAGCACCTTATTTCAATAACGGCTCAGTGGATACTTTGTCGCAGGCGGTCCGTGTCATGGCCCGGGTGCAACTCGACAAAAAGCTCACGGTGCCCCAGGTGCGCGAGATCGTCGCCTTTCTCGATACTCTGACTGGTCGCCCTCCCCGGCAGACTATGCCGCGGTTGCCGGTTACCTTGAACGCGGCCCTGCCTTTGAATCGTGAGTAGCGGCAGGCGATGAGCGACGGTCCCGTGGGAAGGCCCTTTTTGCTGTGAAGCCGGCGCCCCTCCACTTTGCCCGCCGGCTGCGTCCAAGGTCTCGGCCCGGGTCGTCTACTGGCCGTTGCCCCGAGCGCCACGGTCGTGACGCGCTCCCGAACGATGCTGTCGAGGCCTTAAGCTCCCCGTGAGCGGCGCTGGCACCAGGCTTTGAGCGGGCGGCCCAAGAGGCGTTCCTGCGCGTAGCGGGAGGCGGCGCGCCTGTTCCAGCGCGTTCCATGGGGGTATCCAAGGTCTCAGCCCCCGTGACCCCCGTTTGTCGAGTGCATGACGCTCGCCGTGCCCGCGTTCACCGGGTCTTTGCCCGTAAACCACACTCATTATACGGTTTTCTTGTAGGCCGCCGCCTTTTATACTGCGGAGGGCGAGGGCGCTTGTCGGTCGGAGGCGTGGGGCTTGGATTTCGTAAAAAGGCGTCGCGAGGCGTACGATCGCCCCTAATAGTGATATTTGTCAAACGAGCAGGGGTGCAGTTGCCACGCGGGTCCGCGGAAGCGCGGGCAGATAAGGGTCGCGGGCAGGGTATCTGTATCCGGGGGGCTTGGATAATGGGGTTTGCTCGACGCGAGCGCGCGATCATTCTCGTGGCGGCCTTACTGGTTGTGGGCGTGGGCCTGGTCGCGGGGTTCGCGGTCTTTTCCATCATGCGCACAAATGCCGATGTGGCCCTTCGCCGCAACCTCGTTTCGCAGCTCGCCCTGCGCGTCCAGTGGGCGGCGCGGGACCTCCATGATGCTGACCTACGGGTGCGTGTGGTGGCGAGCCGCCCTTTCCTCGCCGATCTGCTTGCCACCACCGGCAAGCCCCGGGTAGCTGCCCGCAAGGCTGCTGAGCGGGGGCTGCGCTCCTTCCTTGCATTCCGGCTTTTGGGGGTCGCGCTCTATACCAATGCGGGGAAGGTCTTCGCCACCGCCGGCCATTTCATGACGCATCCTGCGGCCGGACTCCCGGTGAGTGGGGCGCTCGGGGCCACTCTCTTGTGGAACAATGTGCACGGTTTCGTGCTGCGCGCCGTCTTGCCTGTCTATCGGCGGCATGCGGTCGTCGGTTGGGCGGTGGGCGATGTGCCCCTGCCCATGCTCGATAAAGTGCTGTTCGAAGTCCAACATCTGCAGCGGGGCGCCAATGTGGCTTTGTGCGGGCCATCCGGTGCCGACATGAGTTGCTTCCCGGACACCCTGTCGCCCCACCGTGCCATCCATGACATGGCGCGGACCTATGGGGGGAAGCTCCTGCCCATGGGCTTGGCCCTGGCCGGTCAGACCGGTTTCATAGTGACCCACAATTATCTTGGCTCAAAGGTGGCGGCGGCCTTTCGCCCCTTGGATAAGACCGGGCTTGGGATGGTGCTGACCGTGAATACGGCGTTGCTCTACGCCCCCGTGTACCGGCAGTTCGCGGTGGTTTTGCCTTTGCTTATCGCCGTATTGACAGCAGCGCTTGCGATTTTGCGCTGGCGTCTGACGCCGCTTGTGCGGGCGCTCGTGGCCTCGGAACGTGCAGCGCGGGAGGCTCATGCGCAACTGAAGGACACAGAGGCTTACATTCAGGCAATCTTGAGTGGTGTCGACGAGGGTCTCGCCACGATCTCCGAACTTGGCATCATCGAGACCTTCAATCCCGCCATGACGCGTCTCTTTGGCTACGCTGTCGAGGAGGTGATCGGCCATAACGTGGCTCTACTCATGCCGGAGCCGCATCGCAGCCATCACGACGACTATTTGCGGCACTATCGGGAGACGGGCGAGGCGCGGGTGATCGGCATCGGGCGAGAGCTCGTGGGACGGCGCAAGGATGGTACCGAGTTCGCGATCGATCTGCGGGTCTCCGAGTTTACCTTAGGCGGCACGCGCCGTTTCATAGGCACCGTGCGCGACGCCACCGGACGCCGGGAGGCGGAACGCCGGTTGGAGCATGTCGCTACCCATGATGTCTTGACGGATCTCCCGAGCCGCGCCTTGATCCAGGTTCGCGTCGACCAGCTCATACGCCGCGCCGAACGTAGCGGTCAGCTGTTTGCGGTCATGTTTATCGATCTCGACGGCTTCAAGGGTGTCAACGACTCGCTCGGTCACGACGTCGGCGACCGCCTCTTACGGCAGGTAGCCCAGCGTCTCCGCGAGACTCTGCGGGTCGAGGATACGGTGGGACGGCTCGGAGGCGACGAATTCGTCGTGCTGGCCCCCGCGCTTGTGACGCCCATGGATGCGGCGCTCATCGCCGACAAACTCGTGCGAGTCCTGTCGGAGCCCTATCCCGTGGAGGAACATGTGCTCTATACCACCGCCAGTATCGGGGTCGCGCTTTATCCGCAAGATGGTCGTGACGTCGACGCCCTTTTGAAGAATAGCGACGCGGCGATGTATCGGGCGAAGCGGTCAGGGGGCCGCCAATATCACTGTTTCGATGACGCGATGGATGCACCGACCGGCGACCAGGTGCGGATCGCGGCGGATCTGCACAAGGCCTTGGGTACGGGTGATCTCGTGCTTTATTACCAGCCTGTGCGCCAGTGTAGTGACGAGTCCGTCGTTGCGATGGAGACTGCGCTCAAGTGGCATCACGCCGAGCGGGGCGTTTTGGAGGCCGAAGAATTCTTGCCGATTGCCACAGAGGCGGGGCTCGCCTTATCGCTGGCCGAGTGGACCCTGCGGCAGGTCGGTCGCGAACTCTCGCGCTGGCGGGATCGTGATCTGAGAAGGCCGCCGGTCCTGATCCGCTTAGGCGCCGAGCCGTTCCGCGACGCGCGTCTGCGCGAATCTTTCCGCGCGATCATGGTTGACCTGGGCATGGCCCCAGGTGCCGTGATCGTGGCGATCGGTGAGGATGACTTCATGGACGATCCTGCGACCGGTCTTGAGGCGCTCCATGAATGGCGGCGTCAAGGGCTGGAGGTCGCGCTCTGCGAGTATGGGGGCGGTTATTCCAGCCTACCGTACCTAAAGAGTTTCGCGCCGCGCTTCGTCCGGCTGGACCCGTCGTTCACCCTCGATAGCGCGGCGGATCACGAGACCGTGGAGACATTGGTGGTGGTCACGACCACCTTACACGCGCTTGGTGCCACGGTGACGGCCGCCCAGGTCGGAACGATCGAACAGCGTGAGGCTATGCGGTACGCGGGGTGCGACCGCTATGCAGGCAATCTGGCAGGTCCGCTCTTGCGTGCGGATGGCTGCGAGAGTTGCCTGGCTACATAACACCTCTCAGTCTCCCTATGGTGGTCGGGAGACGAGCTGCGCGGAATGCGCGGCCCGCGCCGCGCTCCCGGTCTTAGGCAGGCTGATCCGAGGGCGTCGCCTCGCGTAGGCGCTCCTTCCGTCGTGCCATGCGCTTGTCCCTGGCGTCTGCCCGCTCGGGTATGGTGTTTTCGCCGAAGAGCGCCTGTTTTAGGAAGCGGAACGCGAAGCGCATGAGTGCAACGTCGTCTTGCCGGAGCTGTTCGCGCTCTGCCGCGGCGACCTCGTAGACTTCGTCGAAGGAGGGCGTGCTCATGAATTCCCGGAAACCGTCCAGGTCGTAGCTCGCGAGAAAGAAGAGCTGCAGGCTGCGGTCGGACGGCTTGCCTATGGTCGGTCCGCACGAGCGTTTCTTCAAGATGACTTGGCGCCATTCGCGGTTCAGTTCGTCGTAGGTGTCGACCCCCTGGCTTTGGCGATAGGTTCGCACGGTCTGGACCTGGGGCTCGTAATGCCCGAGACAGTGGTCTTCCTTGACGACGAAATAGGAGTCCTCGTCGATCGGCGAATCCTTTTTGCGCATCGACATGAGCCCGAGCGCGTAATAGCGGCAGGCGGTCGGCCGGTCCTCGTAGACACCGCAGCCCTCCTCAGTGAGGAAGGGGCACTGCGTCGATTCGCCTTTCGTCCGCAATTTGAGGCCCGGCACCCCGTGCCCATCCATTTCGAAGGGTACGGTGTGACCAAACAGAAATTCGCGGGCGCTCACGCCAAGCCGCGTTTTTAAGCGGAGGATGTCGTAGGGCGTGAGCTGGATATCGATGCTTTGACAGCACTTATTGAAGCAGCCGATGCCTTTGTGACAGGCGAACTGGAAGTTGTCGTCCAATTCGAGCTTCACCGGCGTGACGGGGCTTTGTGGGAGCGTGTCAGAGGAGTCTTGGTTCATGGGTTCCTCGTCGGGTGCGGGATAGGGCGAAAAAAGAAAGGGGGTCCCGCGGGACCCCCTCATTCTACCTCTTATTAAGGCCTTGCGTAACGCGCTTAGGGCGCGGTCGGCTTGGCTACGAGGTCGACATGGGGACGCTTGAACACGTTCCACTTCTTGGTCTTGCGGTCATAGGTCGAGTTCACGAAGCACTTCCAGTTCACTTCGTCGACTATGTTGAAGTCCATCCGGTAGTAGAAGCCCGGGTAACGCGATTCCTCGCGGAACTGGATGTGCTTCATGTGCGCCTCGGCTGCCAGCACGCGGTGGTAGTTCTCCCACGCGCGCAGCAGTTCATGCAGATCCTTGGCGCGCATTTTCAACGCATCTTCCTTCAACATCTCGAGCTTCTCTTCCGCCACGGCGAGCATCTTGGCGTTGGTCTGGTACCAGGTAGCAACGCCTGCCACGTACTCGTCCATGATCTTCTGCAAGCGGAACTGCAGCATCCTGGGCGTGATGTAGTGCGGGTTGATGTCGATGGCCGTCGTGTAGTCCTTGTGCTCGAGGAAGGTCCGCACCGGCCGATAGATCTCCTCGACCAAGTCGTTGACCGGGGTATCGAGCTCCGGGACCCAGCTCTTGTTGTCGAGCGCGAACTTCACCATGCCCTTGGCGGCGATGCGTCCTTCGGCATGGGACCCCGAGGAGAACTTGTGGCCCGAGGCGCCAACGCCGTCGCCGGCGGTGAAGAGCCCCTTGACCGTGGTCATGGAGCGGTAGCCCCAATGCCAGTCGTCGGGGGCGCCCAGATCCTCGGGGCCGGAGACCCAGATGCCCGAGCAGCCGGAATGCGAGCCGAGGAGGTAGGGCTCGGTCGGCATGAGCTCGGAGGGCTTCTTCTCGGGCTCGATGTTCTCGCCCGCCCATACCCCTGCCTGGCCTATGCACATATCGAGGAAGTCTTCCCAGGCCTCCGCCTCGAGGTGCTTGATCTCCTTCGGCGTCATGGTCTCAGCAAGCTTGGCAAGCGCCGTCGGCGTGTCCATATAGATCGGGCCGCGGCCTTCCTTCATCTCGTGGAGCATGAGGTGGTTGCGCAGGCAGCTTGCCGGCACATGGGCCAAGCCGTAAGGAGGATACTGCTTCAGCATCTCCTTATTACGTTCCATGTAGACCTCGCCGAAGGCGTTGACGGCCTTCGCCTTGAAGAGCAGGAACCAGGCCCCTACCGGCCCGTAGCCGTCCTTGAAGCGGGCGGGCACGAAACGGTTCTCCATCATGGTGAGCTCGGCGCCGGCCTCGGCGGCCATTGCATAGGTCGAGCCCGCGTTCCAGACCGGATACCAGGCGCGGCCCGTGCCTTCGCCGACGGAGCGCGGACGGAAGATGTTGACTGCGCCGCCTGCAACCAGCAGACAGGCCTTGAACTTGTAGACGTAGACCTTGTGGTCACGGACGCTGAAGCCCACCGCACCCGCGACCCGCTTGGGATCGTTCTTGTCGTTCACGAGCTTGACGATGAAAACGCGCTCCTGGATGTTGTCCATCCCGAGGGCCTTCTTGGCGGCTTCGGCGACGATGACCTTATAGGATTCGCCGTTGATCATGATCTGCCACTTGCCGGACCGCACCGGCTTGCCGCCATCTTTCAACGGCTTGTCTTCATCGCCTGGCTGCTTCCAGATCGGCAGGCCCCATTCCTCGAATAGATGCACCGAGTCGTCGACGTGGCGGCCGACGTCATACGCCAGGTCGTCACGCGTGATGCCCATGAGGTCATTCGCCACCATGCGCGCGTAATCCGCCGGATCCTGGCCGCCCATGTAGGTGTTGATGGCGGACAGGCCCTGGGCCACGGCGCCGGAGCGGTCCATGGCGGCCTTGTCGACCAACTTAACCTTGAGCCCAGTGCCTTCTGTCCAGCGCATGATCTCGTAGGCCGCGCCACAGGCTGCCATACCGCCGCCGATAAGAAGGATATCGACGGTCTCCTCGACCACCTGGGGATTACCAAATGTAGCTTCTGTTGACATGTTCCACCCTAATTGAGAGACCCCGGCCCGGGATCACGGCCCGTACCGCCGGGTGTCGTTTCAAAACCGCGTCGCCTTACTTGACGCGGATCAGCTGACTACGGTCGCACGGATACGGCTTTTCTTCGGTGAAGAGCGCCATCTCTGTAAGCTTGGAAAGGTCCGCCTTGGGCTTATTGCCGTAGGGGTTGATCGATCCTTCCGGTGTGGTGCGGATCGGAAACTTGAAGCGCTTCATGTTGCCGTTGCGGAATTTGATTGTCCACATGATCGAATCCGTTCCCCGCAGCGGCTGGACCGAGCCGCCCATGGGCACCACGTCGGCGTAGGCGCGTGCCTCGATCGCGTTCTGCGGGCAGATCTTCACGCAGGAGTAGCATTCCCAGCACTGCTCGGGTTCCTGGTTGAAGGCCTTCATGGCATGGCCCGTCTTGGACCCGTCTTTATCGAGCAACATGAGGTCGTGGGGGCAGATGTACATGCATGCGGTCTTGTCTTGACCCTTGCAGCCATCGCATTTATCAGTGCGAACAAACGTTGGCATGGTTCACTCCGCTTTTGAAAGAAATGAAAGACGCGTCCAAAGAAGGGGCCAAGACCGGCTTCATTTCGCCGAATGGCCGCTCAGTTTGACCTCCACCTTTTCGTCGTCTTTAAGGTTGGCGTAATACTCTCGCAGGATGGCCAGGACCTCGGGCCGGCTGAATTCAGCCGGGACGTCCTGTCCTTCCGACAAGGCTTTACGCAGTTTCGTGCCTGACAGAAGCAGGCGGTCTTTCTCATCGTGCGGGCAGGTCCGGGTCGAGGCCATGCTGCCGCACTTGTAGCACCAGAAGGTCCAGTCGATCTTCAGGGGCTTGGTTTCGAGCGCGCCCGCCGGGATTTCGTCGAAGATCTTGTGGGCGTCAAAGGGTCCGTAGTAGTCGCCGACGCCCGCATGGTCGCGTCCGACTATGAGATGGGAGCAGCCGTAGTTTTGGCGAAACAGGGCATGCAGCAACGCCTCGCGGGGTCCGGCGTAGCGCATATCGAGAGGATAGCCGGACTGAACAACCGTGTCCTTGACGAATGCGACTTCAATGAGCTTCGCGATCGCATTCGATCGCACCTCGGCCGGTATGTCACCGGGCTTCAGCTTACCGAGGAGGGAGTGGATCATGACCCCGTCGCATATTTCGACGGCGATCTTGGCTAGGTATTCGTGGGAGCGGTGCATGGGGTTGCGGGTTTGGAAGGCGGCGACGGTGGACCAGCCTTTACTCTCGAAGAGTGCGCGGGTCTCGGCCGGCGTCATATACGTTCCCGCGTATTTCGTCGGGAAGTCCCCTTGTGAAAGGACCTTGACCGGGCCTGCGATATTCACGGCCGCCTGCTCCATGACCATTTTGACGCCAGGGTGCGCGAGATCGGTGGTCTTGAATACGCTCTGGCACTCGTGGGCCTTGTCGATGGTGTACTTCTCGGTCACCTTCATCGTGGCCATGATCTCGCGGGTCTCGCTGTCTAGCAGCGCCACCTCGGATCCGACCTTCAGTTTTGCAGCGGTGGCCTCGTCCGTCGACAGGGTGATCGGGATGGGCCAGAACACGCCCGTCGAGAGGCGCATGTCGTCACAGACGCCGCGCCAATCGGCCTGGCCCATAAACCCATCCAAGGGTGTGAATCCGCCGATCCCGAGCATGATGACGTCCCCGGTCTCGCGCGATGTCATGGGCACGGCAAGGAGGCCTTTGGCCCGCTCCTTTTCGGCGGCAGCCGCCGCTCCCGTTAGGAGGAGAGGTTTCAGTGCCGCGCTGCCATGAGGTCTCACCAATCTCGACATGAACGATTTTCCTCGGGTGATTAGGGCGAATGCCGGGCGCGCCCGGCTGGCGAGACTCTATAACCTTACGCTTTGTAAAACTAATTAGGATTTACGCCAAACCGATAAAGCCCCTTTATAAAAGCAAAAACTAAATGACTAATGTCAATAATGCGGCGCGTGCGCGACCCGGTACTATGCGATGCCCGTGGGATGTTGGCAAGGCGCGCCTGGCAGGCGCCTGATGGGGCCGCATGTCATTCGCCGGGAAGGTTCGATCGCCGCTCACGGCGTCGCCCTTTGACGCCGCGCGGGCGTCAGGGAGTGCGCTCGCGCGGGACGCGGGCGCCGCCGACATTGTTGTGGGAATACAACGAACTCAATGGCATCAATGGTGGCCTAGGGGGGACGCGGGCGGCCTTGCGGGTCTAGGGTGCCACGCAGTTTTTCGATGTCAGCTACGACGATATGCAGGGCCTCGGCGCGCCAAAGGGCGAGCGTGTGGTCGCGCGGGACACGGGTCGCGCGCAGCGCGTTCAGTGTGGCCTGCCAGTGTCGCAGGCGCCGCCGGGCGGTACGCCGTGCAAGGGGTGATGGCTGGCGGGTGGCCCGGACGGGGGCGGTCGGACGGGGGCGGCGCGGCGCCGGTAGGGGTTGGAGGGTGATCCAGCCGCCACGACAATTCGGCTGAGGCCGGTCGGCGTAGGACCAGTGTCCATCGGCGGAGCGGCACTTGAAGATGGCGGCGGCCGCGTAGGGCAGCGGCGCATATCCCGCAAGCAGGACCAGAGCAAGCACAGACGCGGCGCGGGAGGGGCACGGCATGAGTTACAATAGAGACGCGCATACCCGAGAAGTCAATGGTCGAACATCCTCTCCTGTTGTTGGGCGTGGCCTTTGTGGCTAACGGCTTTGCCGCCACCGCCGGGGGCGGCGTGGGCCTCATCCAACTGCCCTTGCTGCTTTTTCTGGGTCTCCCTTACCCTCAGGCCCTGGCTACCCACAAGGTCGCGAGCGTGGCCTTAGGCGTGGGGGCCGGGACGCGTTATTGGCAAAGCGGTGTCCTGGACAAGCGCTTCGTCCTTCTGATCCTGGCCGCCGGTCTCCCCGGCGTTTTTCTCGGGGCGCTTGGGGTGCTGGCCATCCCGAGCACAGTCATACGGGTGGTGCTGGGGCTGCTGACGGCAGGGCTCGGTCTCTATTCGCTGCGCCGCCGTGAGCTCGGGCAGGTCACGGCGGCGCGCCATCGGGACAGGCGCGGCCTGGTCCTCGGCGGGGCCGGTCTCTTCGTCGTTGGCCTTTTGAACGGCTCGGTAACCTCGGGGACCGGGCTCTTCTGTACCCTATGGCTGGTGCGGTGGTTCGGGTTCGACTACAAGTCTGCGGTGGCCTACACCCTGGCCCTTGTGGGTCTTGCCTGGAACGCGAGCGGTGCCGCCACCCTGGGCTCGTTGGGCGAGATCCGTTGGTCATGGCTGCCGTGGCTGCTCGTGGGGGCCTTGAGCGGGAGCTATGTCGGCGCCCACATCGCGGTCGGGTCCTCCAACCGGTGGATCAAGCGCGCCTTCGAAGTCCTGACGATCGGGGTCGGTATTCGTTTGTTGGTGTAGGCGCACCCGTTATGATCAGGCGGAGCCTTTGGGTTCGTCGGTCACGCCATAACGGGCCCGGTAGTCGGCGATTGCCGGGCGGTATTGGGCGAGGGTGTCGTGCCGATCCAGGTAGGCGAGCAATCCCGAGAGTCGCCCGAGGCTTATCACCGGGATCTGGTAGCGCGCCATCACCTCGGAGGCCGCCGAGTGCTCGGTGGCCCCACGCTCCTCACGATCGAGGGCGATCACGACGCCCGCCATTACCGCCCCGGCCTCGGCGATGATGCGCGCGGACTCGCCGACCGAGGTCCCGGCGGATATGACGTCGTCTATGACGAGCACCCGACCGCGCAGGGGTGCGCCCACCGTGATACCACCCTCGCCATGGTCCTTAGTCTCCTTACGATTGAAGCTGTAGGGGGTGTCGTGGCCGTATTCGAGGGCAAGCCCCGTGGCGAGCGCTACCGCGAGCGGTATGCCCTTGTAGGCGGGCCCAAATACCATGTCGAAGCCTAGACCCGCGGTCTCGACGGCGCGCGCGTACAGGCGCCCCAGTTCCGTTATTGCGCGCCCGGAGGCGAAGGCCGCGGCGTTGAAGAAGTAGGGACTCTGACGGCCTGATTTCAAAGTGAAATCCCCGAAACGCAGTGCGCCGCAGGAGACCGCGAGATCGAAAAACGCGTTTTGGGCGTCGCTCAAGAGTGGGGTCCTCCGATGCCGGGGTTGAAGGGGAGCATGCCCGCAAGCTGCCCGTCTCGCGGGTTGAAGGCGAGCATGACGCTCGAATAGGTCCCGCGTAAGGGCACGAACACGCTTTGCGTCTGCCGCGGATGCTCCGCGCGAAAACGCGCCAGCATGCGGGCCGCGATTGGGTTCTTGCGCGCGATCGCCACCAGTGGGTAGCCCTGGGTCAGGATTTTCTTGCGTTCACTCGCTGTATAGGGCCGGTAGCGCCAGCCGCGCAGGAAAATCGGCGGCTCGCCCTGTAGCGTCCGTATCTCCACGCCGAGCATGGCCTTTTTGCTGTGCGGAAGTTTCACGTAGACGTAGGCCGGTCTATCCGGCAGGCGGCGCAGGAGCGCGCGGCCCTTGGGCCCTATGAGCGCGATATGGGCCTGGTCCAGGGCATGGAAGGCGCCCTGCGAGTAGACGACCATCTGGATGCGGCGCACGTAGAGGAGGTGAGCACAAAACCCGAATGCAACGATTTGCGCGAAGGCCACCAGTGCCAGGTCCATGCGCAGGTTCTTCTTACTGGAGCGGAACACGACCAGGGTGAGCAGTGGCCCGAGCGCGAGGCTGGCACCCGCCAAGAGCGCGAAGGCCTGCCATCCCCCATCGGCCGTGAGCAAGGGGTGTGGGTACCAAAGGGTCCGGACCACCGCGAAAACGGCGCCCAGCGCTATGACCGTGATCGCAAGGTGGAGGGATGCGGCTTTGATGCGTGACATGTCGGTATCCTCAAGGGGCCGCCCGGCCTTACCGGGCCGCCCGGCTACTATAGGTCATAGTCGATTATGAGCGGCGCATGATCGCTGAAGCGCTGCTCTTTGTAGACACGGACATCGCGGGCCCGCGCGCCGAGGGCCGGGGTCGCGATCTGGTAGTCGATGCGCCACCCGACATTCTTGGCATAGGCCTGCCCACGGTTGCTCCACCATGTATAGCAGGCCTCTTGATCGGATGGGCGCAGATGGCGATGCACGTCGACGAAGTGAAGTTCCGTGAAGACCCGGGTGAGCCATGCGCGCTCTTCGGGCAAAAAGCCACTATTTTTGCGATTACCGCGCCAGTTCTTCAGGTCGATCTCCTGATGCGCGATATTGAAGTCTCCACAGAGCACAACCTCGCGACCGCACTGGGCGAGCGCCGCGAGGCGCGGGAAGAAGTGGTCCATGAAGGCGAATTTGGCCGCCTGGCGCTCGGGCCCGCTCGAGCCCGATGGCAGATACACGGATACGACGGACAAGGATCCGAATATAAGCTCGAGATAGCGTCCTTCCTCATCGATGTCGGGGCGTCCGACCCCGACCACGACCTCGTCCGGGGTCTTTTTTGTATAGATGCCGACCCCACTGTAGCCGCGTTTACTGGCGCAATGGAAGTAGCCCTTGTAGCCTGCGGGCGCGCGCATTTCCGGTGTCATATCCGCCTCCTGGGCCCTCAGTTCCTGCAGACACACGACATCGGCGTCCTGTGCCGAGAGCCAGGCAAGAAGACCCTTGGTGTAGGCCGAGCGGATGCCGTTCAGATTGATCGTCGCGATCCGAAACACGGCGGCTAGGGGTCCCCGCGTCCGGCCTGGGGGGTCTTTGATGCGGTCTTCATGCGGCGGGCTCTCCGGTTCGGGTGTTCATGGTGGCCAGCATGCGCCCGGCCGCCGGCAAGAAGAAGTAGGCAGGGAATGCCAGCACGAAGGTCAACAGGAAGTAGGGCGCGTAGCCGAGGTCTTGCGCCCCGAAGCCGCTCGCAAAACCGGCCAGGCGCAGGCTGATGGCGAAGAGTGAGGACAGCAGGGCGTATTCTGTGGCGGCGCGTTCCTTGCGCACGATCGCCATCAGGAAGGCCAGAAAGGCCGCTGTGCCGAGGCCGGCGGCGAACGATTCAAGGGCGCTCACCGAGTAGAGCAGTATCTGGTGAGCCATGGGGATCGCCGCTGTCGTGCTCGCGCGCGGCAGCAGGCGCGCGCAGAGCGCGTAGCCGAGATTGGGGAGCACCTGGACGAGGCCGAGCGCCCAAAGGGCTCTATAGATCCCGATGCGGTCTGTGATGTAGCCGCCGGCGAGCCCTCCGAGGATGGACAGGCCTATCCCGGCTATGACTGAGACGGTCCCGATCTGCGCGGCACTGAAGCCGCGGTCGACCCAAAACGGTTTGATCATGAAGCCGATGGCGCTGTCGCCCAGTTTGTAGAGGACGATGAAGGCAAATACGGCGGCGATCCCGGGACGGGCCGTCATTTCCAGCAAGGCTCCAAAGAGCGGGCCGTCGGAGGCCTGCGGGACCCCCGGATGGTGCCGCCAGAGGCTCGTTGCCCAGACCAATACGGCGACCACGATGGCGTAGACGAACAGATGGGGGATGCTGCGCGACCAATGTAAGGTGTCGTTGATAAGCCACAGGGCGCCCAGGAGCAGGGCCAGCACCAGGGCGAGCGCCTTGGGGCGACGGCTCAACGAGACGAGTTCCTCTCCGAGGGATTGCCGGTCGACGGTCGGGCGTACCCGCTCCTTGGGGGCGCGCAGACAGACCAGTCCGTCGGCCACCAACAAGATGGCGGCAAGGAGATAGGCATAGCGCCAACCGACATAGGTGCTTGCGATCAGTACGAGGCCCGCGGCCAGCATGCCGGCGCGGTAGAAGCCGATGCGCAGGCCGTTACCTATGCCCATCTCTTCGACCTCAAGCAGTTCGAGGCTGTAGCCGTCTATGGCGATGTCGTTGGTCGAGGAGAACACTGTGAAAAACCCGATGGCCACCAGTGCCTCGGGTCCCGCGCCGCGATCCCAGGCAAGATGCGCCAAGGCGAGCGCCATGAGCAGGTCCGCGCCGAGCATCCACAAGCGATGGTGGCGGAAGTGGTCGATGGCGGGTGCCCAGAGGAACTTGAGGGTCCAGGGGAGCCCAAGGAGGCTTATCACGCCGATCTCCGAGAGTGGCGCATGGGCCTCGCGGAACGCGACCGGAAAGACGTCGCTGAAGAGCCCAAAGGGCAGGCCCTCGGCCACATACAAGACGGCTATCCAGAAGAGCCGCGTGCGGACGTCACGGCGCTTAAGGTAGTCGCGCACGCCGAAACCTGTAGAGGGCGATTTCACCTAGGGTGTTGGGAAAGAGTCGCAAAGCGAGGCGCCGCCTGTGGGCGTGGTCGACCACCTGTGATTCGAGGATCTCTATTCCCTCGCGCTTGCAGAGTCGCTCGAAATCGCGCAGCGTGCAGAGGTGGATGTTTGGTGTGCTGTACCACTCGTGCGGAAGGGCTGCCGACACAGGCATGCGGCCAAGGGCGCCGAGTTGCCAGCGGGCGCGCCAGTGGCCGAAGTTGGGGAAGGTGACAATACCCTCGGTACCCACGCGCAGCATCTCCCGCAGCAGACGGTCGGGATAGCGCACCGCCTGAAGGGTGAGTGACAGCACCACGAAATCGAACGAGCGCTCGTCGAACTCGGACAGGCCCGCGTCGAGGTCGGTCTGAATGACGTTGACTCCACGCCGGATGCACTCACTGACATGGGCGTCGTCGATCTCGAGCCCATAGCCACTCGCCCCCTTGCTTTGGGCGAGATAGGCGAGCAGAGAGCCATCGCCGCAACCCAGATCCAGGACGCGGCTCTGGGGTTTGATCCAGTCGCCGATGATACGAAAGTCGAGACGTACCGGACTCATGTGGCGAGGCCCATGGATACGCGATCCATATAGGACCGGAGGATCTCGACGTAACGTGGTATCGGCATCAGGAAGGCGTCGTGGCCGTGGGCGGCCTTGATCTCCGCGTAACTTACGTTGAGATCGTTGTCGTGAAGGGCCTTGACGATCTCGCGGGACCGCGCCGGGGCGAATCGCCAGTCGCTTGTGAAGGCCAGCACCAGGGTGTCGGCCTTCACGGGTGCAAGAGCGGCCGCGAGGCGCCCGTCCGTGTTGCCCGCCGGGTCGAAATAATCGAGGGCCTTGGTCATGAGCAGGTAGGTGTTCGCGTCGAAGTGCCCCACGAAGCTGTCGGCTTGATAGCGCAGGTAACTTTCGACCTCGAAGGCCACCTGGTAATCGAAGTTGATCTTGCCTCCCCGCAGATCGCGGCCAAATTTCTCGCGCATGATGTCATCGGAGAGATAGGTGATGTGTCCCAGCATGCGCGCTATGCGCAAGCCCCGGCGGGGCTCCGTGCTATGGTCATAGAACCGCCCGTCATGAAAGTCGGGATCGGTCAGTATCGCTTGCCGGGCCACCTCGTTAAAGGCGATGTTTTGGGCGGTGAGCTTAGGAGCCGCGGCGATGATGATGGCGTGCGCCACGCGCTCAGGGTAGTCGATCGCCCACTGCAGGGCCTGCATGCCCCCGAGGCTGCCCCCCACGACCGCCGCCCACCGGCGAATCCCAAGCCGATCGGCGAGCCGTGCCTGGCTTTCGACCCAGTCGCGAACCGTCACCATGGGAAAATCCGGGCCAAAGGCGCGACCGGTCGCCGGGTTGATCGATGCCGGGCCCGTCGAACCAAAGCAGCTGCCGAGGTTGTTGCAGGCCACGACGAAGAAGCGCTGGGTGTCGAGGCTTTTGCCGGGACCGACGTGGTGTTCCCACCAACCCGGCCTTTTGTCGTCTTCGCTATGGTAACCGGCGACGTGATGGCTGCCGCTCAAGGCATGGCAGACGAGCACAGCATTGCTTGCCTCGGCGTTCAGCGTCCCATAGGTCTCGTAAACGAGTTCATAGTTCGCCAGGACGCCGCCGCTTGCGAGTGCCAGCGGCTCCGGAAATCGCAAGCGGGCTGGGGTCACCAGTCCCACGGAATCTGGGGGAATGGGCTTCACGAATCCACGGGATCACGCAAAGCCCGCAGTGTACTGGCTCAAGGTTGGGGTCGCAATGGCCTAATGGTGATGGTCCCCGTCGCCGTGGTCATGACCGCAACACCCGTGGTCGTGCTCGGCCTCGTCTGCCACCTCGCGGCGCACCTGGTCCATGTCCACTTCGCGGACCTGCCCTATGACGTCTTCGAGGGCCTGCTTGGGAAGGCTGCCGGGCTGGGCGAACAGAATAATCTGGTCACGGAAGATCATGAGGGTCGGGATGGAGCGGACCTGGAAATGGGCGGCAAGCTCGGTCTCGGCCTCGGTGTTGATCTTGACGAAGACGATGTCCTTGTGCCGCTCCGAGGCCTCCTCGAAGATGGGCCCGAAGGCCCGGCACGGAGCGCACCAAGGTGCCCAGAAATCGACAATGACGAACGCGTTCTCGTCGATCAGTTGCTCGAAATTTGCCTTGGTTGCCTCAATCGTGGCCATAATATCTCTCCTGGGTGAGTAGCCATCATACAACAAGCAAGAGGTTCCGGACGCGCATCGCGCGGGACACGAACGGCATATCGCTTGCAAGGGCAGGGGGCACCTGGGGGAGGTGGGGTGTGTATCCGAGATTTCTGTACGAGGTCTTGCCCGTTTTTTATACGGTGGCCGGGTGGCTGTGCGCGGAGTTCCTGCCGCCGCCTCTGGCCTGGCTCCCGGCCGGCGCTTTTTTGGGTGCGGCGCTGCTCGTGATCATTCAGCGCTGGTACTACCGCCGGCAGCTGAACGATTCGGGGTAGGGGGCGCTAGAGGCCGACGCCAGCGAGCCATAGTCGTGCGCGTAGGCCCGCCTCGGTCGTGTAACCGGCCACGACGAAGCGGATAGTGCCGTGCGGTCCGAGAATGAAAGCCATCGGCAGGACGCGCGCACCATAACGTCGGGCAAGGCGGCCGTCGGCATCGAAGATGACAGGCGTCCGCCAGTGATGGCGCTTGGCAAAGGCCCGGATCGCCGAGGTCTTGGACTGGGTTGCTACGACCACGACCGTCGCGCGGCGGGCGACCGCCTGCACCGCTCCTTGATCTGCGCGGCAGATGGGACACCAGTCTGCGAAGAAATCGACCAGGACCGGCTTGCCGGCCCCCAGGCGCGGGGCGCGCCCGTTCAGGGATGCCTGGGGGAGGGCAGGGGCGCGGCCCCCGGAGGCGCCGCGCGTGAGATAGGCGTTGCCGGCCAGGATGAGGGCAGCCGCCGCGAGCAACTCGAGCGCGAGGGCCGCGATCCGCTTCCTCATGGGGTGCGGAAGGCCCCGGTATCGAGGCCGGGGCGGGATGGCGCCTGGTTCTGCTTCTCCTGGGTGGGTCGGCGAACTTTAGCCTGATTACCCACCACATGCAGCGCGGCGGCCCGCGTCTTTATGTGGGCGGGCAAGCGGTTGATCGCGGGACGGGCAGGGCGCGTCTGGGGCAAGGCGCTAAGTCCTGCGTGGCTGTAAGGCGGCATGGGCCGGTTTCCGCGCAGCAGGAACCGAATCCGCGAGGACAGGCATTCCCGGGGGGCTGTCACGTCAGGAGCACGCGACCGAGATGGTGGAGCGGGTGCACGACGAGTATGGCGACGAGCTCGAGCCCTATGACCACGAGCACGGGCGAAAGGTCTATCCCCGAGATCAGAGGCAGCAGGCGCCGGGCCGGGCGCATGAATGGTTCGGTCAGATGCGCGGCGAGGTCTGTGAAGGGATGATCGCCATACGGGCTGACCCAGCTCATGAGTACCCGCACGAAAACTGCGCCGATCAGGACATAGAGGATGAGCTGGATCAGGTCAGCGAAGCTCAGGATCAGGATGCCCGCGAATCGAGGGGTTTGATCGCCTAGAAGCGTCATCAAGGTGATGCGCACGGCCTCGAGCATGATCAGCAGCACAGCCGATGCGAAATCAATCCCATAGACGCCCGGTATCAGCCGCCTAAGCGGCATGAGCGGGCCGTTGGTCACGCGCACGATGAACTGACTGAAGGGGTTGTAGAAGTCGGCATGGGTGAGCTGCAGCAGGAAACGCAGTAACACCAAGAGGATATACATCCCAAACAGGGTGTCGACTAGAAAGGCCAGGGCCTGACTTAGGTAGCTCATGTGGCCCCCAGCTGTTCGCCGAGTGTCCGTGAGCGGTCGCAGGCTGCCTGTATGGCGCGTGCGAACATCTCCATGAAGCCGTCGTCGAGTAGGCGCTTGATGGCCTGCTCGGTGGTACCTCCGGGCGAGGTCACCCGTGCGCGCAGCAGGGCGGCATCCCCTGGGGCGTTCTGCGCCATGCGCGCGGCACCCGCCGCAGTCCCCGCTGCCAGGGCGGCGCAGAGCTCGCGGGGGAGGCCGGCTCTAACGCCGGCCGCGGTGAGCGCCTCGATTAACAGGAAGAGGTAGGCGGGCCCGCTGCCGGAGACCGCCGTGGCCGCGTCCATGAGCCCCTCGTCTGCCACCCAGAACACCTCGGATACGGCGGCGAGCACGGCGGTCGCCGCATCCCGCTGCGCCTGGGTTACGCGATCGTTTGCCCATAGCACGCTTACGCCGGCGTTGATCAAGGCCGGCGTGTTGGGCATAGCGCGGACGGTGGCGACCCCGCCCCCAAGCCAACGGTCTATATCGGCCGTGCGCACGCCCGCCGCCACCGAGATTATCAGCGGCTGCCGGCGCTGGACTGCCGGCGCGATCGCCACGCAGAGCGCCCGCAGCCCCTGGGGTTTGACCGCGAGCACGAGGAGGTCGGCATTCGTCACCAGGGCGTCGTTGTCGGCGTGGACGGTAAGCCCCATCTCTTGGATTTTCTGCCGTTTGTCGGGATGTGGATCGGAGACCGCAAGCCGCCCCGGCGTCACTTTCGCCCTGAGCCCCGACGCCAGCGCGAGGCCCATATTGCCTGCGCCTATGATACCTATCGAGAGGTTGTGCATGAGCTCAGTGTAAGGGGACTCGTCGTCCAGGAAAAGCCCGCCTTGTCTCTGCGTTTCTGCCCGTTATACTTCAAAGACCTTCTCCATCCTGGTGGCTTACGACTCATGGATATCGCGGAACTCCTGGCCTTCGCCTACAAACAGAACGCGTCGGATTTGCATCTTTCGGCCGGACTGCCACCCCTTATCCGCGTCGATGGAGACGTCAGGCGCATCAACGTAGACCCCTTGGATGAGCGCGCCGTGCACAATATGGTCTACGATATCATGAACGACAAGCAGCAAAAGGAGTACGAGGAACGGCTCGAATGTGATTTCTCGTTCGAGCTGCCGAACCTTGCGCGCTTTCGCGTCAATGCCTTCAATCAGAACCGCGGCCCAGGCGCGGTGTTCCGGACCATCCCGTCCAAGGTGCTGACCCTCGAGCAATTGAACGCGCCCGGAATTTTCAAGCAGATCGCCGACCAGCCGCGCGGTATCGTTCTCGTGACCGGGCCCACGGGATCAGGCAAGTCGACCACTCTCGCGGCCATGATAGACCACGTCAACGAGAGTCGGCGCGAACACATCCTGACGATCGAGGACCCGATCGAGTTCGTGCATACGAGCAAGAACTGCCTCATCAATCAGCGCGAGGTCCATCGCGACACACTTGGTTTCGAAAACGCCTTGCGTTCGGCGCTGCGTGAAGATCCGGATGTGATCCTGGTGGGTGAATTGCGCGATCTGGAGACCATCCGCCTGGCGCTCACCGCGGCTGAGACCGGTCACCTCGTGTTCGCCACCTTGCACACGAGTTCCGCCGCCAAGACCATAGATCGCGTGGTCGACGTGTTCCCGGCCGCCGAGAAGGAGATGGTGCGTTCGATGCTGTCGGAATCCCTGCGCGCCGTGATCTCGCAGACGCTTCTGAAAAAGGTCGGCGGTGGCCGTGTGGCCGCCCACGAGATCATGATCGGCACGCCGGCGATCCGCAACCTCATACGCGAAAACAAGATCGCACAGATGTATTCGGCGATTCAAACCAGCCAGTCGGCGGGTATGCAGACCCTCGATCAGTGTCTCACGGAGTTGGTGCGGTCGCGTCAGGTGTCGATCGAGGAGGCGCGCAGCAAGGCGGCCAACAAAGACTCGTTCACGAATAACAACGCGGCGCCCGCCGCCGCGCGGAGGTAGGATGGGCTTCCTCGATCTCCTACGGCTTATGGTCGAGAAGCGGGCCTCGGACCTGTATATCACAGCCGGGGTCGCGCCGAGTTTGCGCGTGGATGGAAGTCTCACGCCGGTGACGCGCCAGCCGCTCAGCGCCGAGCAGGCCCGTCAGTTCGTTTATAGCATCATGAACGAGGAGCAGCGCGCCGAGTTCGAGGAAACGAACGAGTGCAATTTCGCGATCAGTCCGCAAGGTGTGGGGCGGTTTCGCGTCAACGTCTTTCGTCAGCAGCAGCGGGTGGGGATGGTGTTGCGCAAGATCGAGACCCGCATCCCGCACTTCGAGGAATTGAATCTCCCGGCGGTCCTTAAGGATATTGCCCTCACCAAGCGCGGACTCGTGATCTTCGTCGGCGCCACGGGCTCCGGTAAGTCCACATCGCTTGCCGCCATGGTGGGGTACCGCAACGAATATTCGAGTGGCCACATCATTACGATTGAGGATCCGATCGAGTTTGTGCATGAGCACAAGAGCTGCATCATCACGCAGCGGGAGGTGGGGGTCGACACGGACTCGTTCGATACCGCGTTGAAGAACACCCTGCGGCAGGCGCCCGATGTGATCCTCATAGGCGAGGTGCGGTCCCGCGAGACGATGGACTACGCGATCGCGTTCGCCGAGACCGGCCACTTATGTCTCACCACGCTGCACGCCAATAGCGCGAATCAGGCGCTCGATCGCATCATCAACTTTTTCCCGGAGGACCGGCGCAGCCAACTGCTGATGGACCTTTCCCTGAACCTGAAGGCCGTGGTTTCGCAGCGCCTTATACCGCGAAAGGATGGCAAGGGGCGGGTCGCGGCGGTCGAGATCATGATCAACACGCCCTTGATCGCGGACCTCGTCCTGAAAGGTGAGATCCACAGCATCAAGGAACTCATGGCCAAGTCTGAGGAAGCGGGCATGCAGACCTTCGATCAGGCCTTGTTCGGCTTGTTTGAGGCGGGCCTCATAGGTTACGAGGAGGCCATGCTCAATGCCGATTCGCAAAACGACCTCAGGCTGCGTATCAAACTGAACAGCAAGAGCGCAAAAGAGGGCGGGCTCGGCGATTCTCTGCGCAATATGACCTACTAGTGGAACCATCCGTCGCGCTGCATTTACGCGCCATAGCTGGTAACATGCCGCCGTGCTGATCCCCGTCCTCCATTGCGAAAGGTGCGCGTGCTCCGCGGCAGACGCGCTCGTCTCGTCGTGAACCGCGACCGGCCCATAGGGGTATTCGATTCAGGTATCGGCGGGCTTACGGTCGCGCATGCCTTGATGGCGGCCCTCCCCAATGAGCGCATCGTGTATTTCGGGGACACCGCCCGACTTCCCTATGGAACGAAATCGCAGGCGACGGTCGCCGGTTACGCCGCGCAGATCACGGATTTTCTGCTCAAGCGCGACGTCAAGATGCTGGTTGTCGCTTGCAACACCATGGCGGCGGTCGCTCTCCCGGTCGTGACGAACCTGTCCCCGGTCCCGGTAGTGGACGTGCTCGACGCCGGTGCGCGGGCCGCCGCCGCCTCGAGCCGCTCGCGGCGCATAGGCGTGCTCGCGACCCTCACTACGGTGAGCTCGGGGGCCTACGAGCGCGCGATCGGTGTGCACGCCCCCGATGCGCGTGTTGTGTCCCAGGCCTGCCCTTTGTTTGCGCCGCTCGTGGAGGAGGGTTGGCTCGACCATCCCGTCACGGAACTCACCGCCCGCGAATACCTGCGGCCTGTGCTCGCTCAGGGGGTCGATACCCTGGTGCTTGGCTGTACGCATTACCCCTTGCTAAAGCCCCTGCTCGCGCGGCTCGCGGGCCCCGCGACCATGCTCGTCGATTCGGCGGAGAC
>JAJYHM010000026.1 GCA_021784755.1 Pseudomonadota bacterium | reverse complement strand
CGGCGTCTGCGGACTCAAGCCGTTATTGCTGTCGGACCCCGTGGTCGCCACATAGTACGTCTGGCCCGTGCCGGCGCCCGGGGTGTTCAGGGCCAGCCCCAGGGGGATGGTGCTGCCGGTGATGGGCGTGGTGGTGCTAGTCGCCGTGGTGTTGTTCGACGATTGGGTGCTGGGGGTAGGCGAGCTGCTAGCGCTCCCGCCGCCGCTTACACAAGCCGACAGGGAGGCGGCGATAGCCATGGGAAGTAAGAGCTTCTTCAGTGAAAGGGCCGTGTTCAGGGAAGGCTTGGTTTGACCAACCATTGTGATTTTCTCCGTCAAGGCATCATCCTGCGAGTTGCATCCATATCGAGGCAGGTAGATACAAAATTGAATTCGCAATCCCTGGCGATGCAGCGGATGTTGGGCTACCCGGCAAGTGTTCAGATAGACGTTCCTGACAAAGGCACAAAGATCCGGGATGTATGGAATCGTGCGGTCGAGCCGGGGGGACAGACGGTCTTTCGAGGGGCGCCGATCGGGGTGCGCGCCATAGCCCGCGCGAGGGCGCGCCTGGCGCGGCGGGGCTTGTGCGGTGGGTTTTGGGCGACGGACGGAGCGATTCTGATCAGAGCGCGAGAGTCGAATGCGCCGCCGCGGTCATGAACGTTCGTGGCAGGTGGCCTCTATGGATGAGTTCGCCCGCTTTGCTTGTCCCCTTTCGGTACTGCCGATGCGAAATCGGCGCGGGTAGACTGGCCACTGATCAGTAAAGAGGGTTCCCATGAAGGCGGCGCTTCCGCAACACGTAGGCTTTATTCCGGATGGCAATAGGCGTTGGGCGCAGGACAAGGGCTTTCCTCGCGAACAGGGCTATGCCTTTGGGGTGGAGCCTGGCATCCGCCTCTTCGAGCATTGTCGGGACATGGGCATACCCGAGATCTCGATTTACGGATTCACGCGCGACAACACCAAAAGGCCTGCGGCGCAGAAGGTGGCCTTCGCCGAGGCGTGCGTCCAGTTTGCCCAGGAACTGACCGGGCGGGGCGCGGCATTGCTGGTACTGGGTGACGAGGCTTCACGGGTGTTCCCGAGAGATCTACGTGCCTATAGAGAGCGTCGCGGGACTGGGATGAAAGTGAATCTCCTCGTCAATTATGGGTGGGACTGGGATATAGACGGGCTGCGTCACGGGAAACTGCGCTCAAGCGATGTCTCGCGCATCGATCTCGTTGTACGGTGGGGGGGAGGCCGCCGTTTGAGCGGTTTCCTCCCGATCCAGTCGGTGTATGCGGATTTCTTTGTCGTCGACGAGTACTGGCCTGACTTTCAGCTGGCGCAGTTCGAGGCCGCCCTGCGCTGGTTTCGTGCGCAGGATCGCACCCTGGGGGGTTAGGAGCGTCCCGCACCCCTATCGGGGCAGGCACCGTGATAGGATCGCAAGATCACCGTATTCGGAGGGGGCGGACGTGGATCGGGAAAGCGGCGAGGTGCGCGCAACGAAGGAAGCGATGACCTGGGGGAGTTTGCTTGCGTCGGCCCGCCTGGGTGCCTCGGCGCCGCAGACAACGCCGGCAATGGGGCGCAGCGAATTTCAGAGAGACTTTGACCGCATCGTCTTTTCCTCGGCGTTTCGCCGCCTCCAGGACAAGACTCAGGTGTTTCCTCTGGCCGAGAGCGACTATGTCCGCACGCGGCTTACGCATAGCCTCGAGGCCTCAAGCGTCGGACGCTCCTTGGGCACGCTCGTGGGGGCGGGCCTGCGCGAACGTTATCGCGAGATCGACGACCTCGGGGTATCGCCTTCCGATATCGGCGCCATCGTTGCCGCCGCCTGTCTGGCCCATGACATCGGCAATCCGCCATTTGGCCATTCCGGTGAGGATGCCATTCGGCTCTTTTTCGCGACGCACGCCTCCGGGCATGATCTGCTGGCGCCGTTATCCGAGGCGCAGCGCGCCGATTTTCTGCAATTTGAGGGTAATGCACAGGGTTTTCGGATCCTGACCCGCCTGCAAAGCCCCGATAACCGCGGCGGCCTGCAACTGACCCTGGCGACCCTCGGTGCGTTCACAAAATATCCGCGCGCCGCCCGTCACGGCACCATGGAGAAAGCCATCAGCCTGCGCAAGCACGGTTTCATGGAGGCGGAGGAGGAGTATTTCGCCGAGATCGCGCACGGGCTTGGTCTTGGCCATCGCGCTCAGGGTATTTGGGTGCGCCACCCCCTGGCCTATCTGGTCGAGGCTGCCGACGATATCTGTTACCACGTCGTCGACGTGGAGGACGCCTATCGACTCGGGATATTGCGTTACGAGGATGTAGAAGGGGTGTTGGCTGGCATCATCGACGATGCGGGCCTTGCGCACCGCCTTGGCGCGATGTGCGACGACAAGGGGCGCATCGAGTATCTACGGGCGCGCAGTATCAATGCCTTGGTCGAGCAAGCGGCCCACCGTTTCTTGGCCATCGAGAGTGAGCTGCGTGCCGGGGGCCACGACGTTGCGCTGCTCTCGGAGGTGTCCGCCGCCAAGGGCATGCAGGCCTTGCGGGCGCTTGGCGAACAACGGATTTACATGGCGCCGCCCGTAGTCGAAATCGAAGCGGCGGGCTTCGAGGTCTTGGCCGGTTTGCTCGCGGTCTTCGGGGGCGCGATCGAGGCGCAGGCGCGGGATCAGCTGAACGCCCGTGACCGGATGCGTCTCAAATTGATCCCCCCGCAGTTTCTGGGACCAAACGGCGGAGTGCACCCCGATCCCTACCAGCGTCTCTTGCGCTTGACCGACTTTGTGTCTGGAATGACAGACACTTACGCGGTATCCCTCTACAAGAAAGTGACCGGTATTTCCTTACCTGGCGGCTGAGATTCTTCAGTCGTCCCGCCTCATCCGTCTAATGGCGGACTGAACCGACCCCGACAAATGGGCACAGTCTCGGATACGGAAGATCGTGCGGTCATGCGGCCTTTGGACACGATCGTACTGCCTAAGGAGAGCGGGTATGGACATAACAGAGGGCGAGGGCGCCCTGATGACGGCAATCCAAAATATTCTGATGTCGGGCGGCGTTGATGATCCAGTGGCGGAGAGCGAGCGGATATTGGCCGAAACGCGGGACTTGGAGCTCGCGGACATGTGGGAGAGGGCCGTCTCCATGGCGCGCACCCGCGCAAGCGGTGTTCCGCTCGGTTATGTCCTCGGACGCCAGCGTTTCATGGGGGTCGAGATCGAGGTCAACCCGGGTGTCTTGATCCCCCGCAACGAGACGGAACTCCTCGGTTGGGAGGCGGTGGCGAGGTTGCGCGAGGTGCGTGGTGCTCACGGCATGGACGCTCACGTCATCGACATGTGTTGCGGCTCGGGCAATCTCGCCTGCGGGATAGCGCACGCAATCCCTGGCGCGGAGGTCTGGGCAAGCGACCTCATGGACGACTGTGCCTTGCTTGCCAAGCGCAACGCCAAACGCCTGGGTTTAGGAGGCAGGATACACGTAGCGTCCGGCGACCTCTTCAAGCCGCTCGCGGCCATGGGGGCGAGCGCCTGCGATCTCATTGTGTGCAATCCACCGTATATTTCAAGCCACAGACTGAACCGGGACCGGCAAGACCTCCTGAGCCACGAACCGCGGCAGGCGTTCGACGGTGGGCCCTATGGTCTTTCGATTTATCAGAGACTTGTCCACGATGCGGCGTCCTTCCTCTTGACGGGTGGCTGGCTGCTCCTGGAACTTGGCGTGGGCCAGGCTACCTCCCTCGACCTTCTTTTACAGCGATCAGGCTACTATGACCGGATCGAGCTCGTGCCTGACCCCCAAGGGGAGGCCAGGGTGGCTGCGGCCCGACGGGGTCCCGCCATCACGGATGGCCACTGACCTGCATCAAGTAGATGAGTAACGTAAGCCCCATCAGCACCAGTGCTCCCACCATGGCCACGTAAGGGGCTGGATTCCCCACGCCCCTTGCGACGGTCTCATCCATAATGGCGCGCCGGTTGCGCACAAAGCGAATGGACGCCGACACCATCATCAGAATCCCTAAGGCGACAAGCCCGATCCCTAGCAGTTCGGCCATCTGTAGGCCGTGGTGCGCACCCGTTTTTTTGTGAAGGGCCTTGCCAATATAAATGAGAAAGATGTCGAATTTTTCGACAAGAAACCCAAACGCCATGACCGCCACGCCAGTTCGCACCCAGGCCAGGTAGGTCCGTTCGTTTGCGGCGTGGTCGCCATAGCGCTCGATCATGGTCTCTCTTCTCCTTTCCGGCTCGTGAATACGTGGCGAGCGACCTTAAGCGGTCCGCCGTTCGGCTGATTCAGGGCGTGAACTTCCCATATAAAGTCGAGCCGTTACGCAATCCTACTGACATATGTTGAATTATTCGAGCGCGATTCACAAACGGCTGCGGGGGGACGCACGTGACGGACACACAACAAGGAACACACAACGATCCGTCTCTCTTGCGTGGCTGTAAAGGACGCGCAGGCGTCTTCCGGGCATTGAATCTTGACGGCATGTTACGCGTCATACCCGTCCCGCGGGCTTTGCGCGCCGCCTCCCCAGACGCCCGCATCACGGTCATTGGTCTGCAGTGGGCGCCCGAACTCGTGACGCATTACCGGCATTATGGGGATGATTTTCTCCTGTTTCCCGGGCATCCGCAATTGCCGGAGACCCATGTCGGTCGCGCGGACTACAAAAACCTTCGGAAAGCTCTTCTCGGCGAATTCGATTGGTTGATACCACTACACGGCGATGGGCGACTCACGAACGCGATTGTGTCGGAGTGGCCGGCCACCCGTTTGGCCGGATCCAAGCGCGCCGGCGTCTGCGACAGCGGCTCTTTCTTTTCTTACCTGTCGGGCCCTGAGATCAACCGTTTACTGGGGCTCATCCGCAGCCTTGGCGGCAATGGTCTCTCCGATCTCGAGTTTCCACTCCATGGGGCGGACTTCACCAAGCTTTGGGCGATGCCCGAGTTTAAGTGCCTGCGCGATGCGCCCTATGTGGTCGTGCACCCAGGATCGCCGGATGCGCAACGCCGTCTTCCACCCACGCCCTTTGAAGCGGCAGCCAAGCTTCTCGCGCCGCGCACACGCGTCGCCTTGAGGGGCAGCGCGCAGGAGTGGGACGTGAATGCCCGAATCAGTGAGTTCTGCGCGGGCGTGGTGAACGCCGCGGGGGCGACTTCGCTGGGCTTGTTGGCGGCTTCGATCGCGAAGGCGTGCTGGTTCGTGACCAATGATACCGGCCCTTCGCATCTTGCTGCGGCGTTCCATACACCGAGTCTCGTGGTCGGCACGGGATCGGATCTGGGCCGCTGGGCGCGGAAGGAATGGTGGCGCCACCGCATACGCGACGTGCGCAGAGGGCTTTCAAGGGAGCGATTTTTGGCAGCCGTGTCGGATCTTTGGGAGCATGCTGGGAGGATCGCGTGTTAGGCGGCGGCCGCAGAACGAATCCGCCGCTGCGTATCCTGACGTGGTGTGTGCACGGTAGCTACCTGTATTACCTAAGTCAGCTTCCGCACCAGTTTTACGTGCCCGTGAAGCCCGGGCGACCCCCAGGGTATGGCGGATGCGCTCCAGGGTGGGCGTGGCCACCCAATCTGCATGAGGTCGCCGCCGAGCAGATTCGTGACCTTGTGCTGGACGCGGTGATATTCCAGTCACCGGGCCCATACAAGCACGACCAGTACGATCTCTTGACTGAGGCCCAGCGCGCGCTTCCATACATCTATTTGGAGCACGATCCGCCGAGACGGCAACCGACGGACACGCGCCACCTCGTAGACAATTCATCGGTTCTTTTGGTACATGTGACGCATTTCAATGCCCTCATGTGGGATAGCGGTCGCACGCCCGTGTATGTGATCCGTCATGGTGTTGCATTGCCGTCTGGGATCACCTTCACAGGCGAGATCCCCCGCGGTCTGGTCGTGGTCAATGCCCTGGAGAGCCGCGGCCGCAGGTTTGGCTGGGATGTCTTGGAAAGGGTCCGCAGCCAAATCCCGCTCGATCTCGTGGGTATGGGTTCGAGGGCTCTTGGGGGATTGGGGGAGATTCCGTCCGAGCGACTTCCCGCATTCATGGCCCGCTATCGATTCTTCTTCAACCCGATCCGTTATACGAGTCTTGGACTTGCGGTCTGCGAGGCTATGGCGGTGGGCGTTCCTATTATAGGGCTTGCCACAACCGAGATGCCGAGTGTCATCCGCAACGGTGTGTCGGGTTACGTCTACGCCGACGTCGAACAGGTGATGCGGCGGATGCGTGAACTCTTGGCGCGGCCGGATCGGGCGAAGGCCCTGGGGGAGGGGGCGAGACGTTATGCGTCCGCACACTTCTCGCTCGCGCGTTTCGCCCGCGACTGGGATACGGCATTGGCGGCGGCGGCGCAACTGCGACGGCCGCACAATGAGAACGTAGGGGTAGGAGGCCTGAATGAGCCAGCGAATTGCGCTTATAAGTGAGCATGCTTCGCCTCTCGCTATTCTTGGCGGTTGCGAATGTGGTGGCCAGAACGTCTACGTGGGACAGGTCGCGCTGGGGCTCGCGCGACTTGGCTATAGTGTCGACGTTTTTACACGCCGCGACGATATCGCTTTACCCGAGATCGTCCAGTGGGCGCCGGCGGTGCGCGTCATACACGTCCCCGCGGGGCCAGCGCGATCGATTCGCAAAGAGGATCTGCTGCCCTACATGGAAGATTTCGCACGCTATATGAATTCATGGCTCCGACAAGGCCGTGGGCGCTATGACTTGCTGCACGCGAATTTTTTTATGTCAGGCGTAGTTGCGCGCGAATTGCAGGGACGCTGGGGACTGCCGTTTGTCATGACCTTTCATGCCTTGGGCGCTGTGCGACAACTTCATCATAACGGACGTAACGAATTTCCCAAGGAACGGAACCTGATCGAATCGGAAATCGTGGCCGACGCCGATGCCATCCTGGCGGGGTGTCCGCAGGATGCCAAGGACTTGGGATCTTTCTATGGGGCGCCCCCTCACAAGGTGCGTATCGTCCCCTGTGGCTTCGATCCTGTCCAGTTTTCGCCCATGGATAAGGGCGTGGCGCGGCAGAAGGTCGGGGTAAGGGGCGCGGGCCCCTTGTTCGTCCATGTCGGTCGTATGGTGCCGCGGAAAGGGGTCGATACCATCATCGAGGCCATGGCGCGCCTCAGGGATCAGCATGGCTTGTATGCCAGGCTCTTGGTCGTGGGAGGGGAGACGGATCGCCCGGATGAGCGATCAACGCCTGAGATCGGCCGTCTGAGGCGTATCGCGGCGGCGCTCGGGGTTGACGATCGGGTCATGTTCGTAGGTCGACGTCGACCCGATCAACTGCGCCCCTATTACTGCGCTGCTGATCTTTTCATAACGACGCCGTGGTACGAACCGTTTGGGTTCACACCCCTTGAGGCCATGGCCTGCGCAACCCCGGTTATAGGCTCGGCAGTGGGCGGTATCAAGTACACGGTGCGCCACAAGGAGACCGGATATCTCGTGCCACCCCGCAACGCCGCCGCGGTTGCGCTCTATATGGCACATGCCCTGCGCGAACCCGAGGAGCGCGAGAGCTTGGGGCAGGGCGCGGCGGCCCGCGCCGCGTCATCGTTTACTTGGCAGAAGGTGTCCAACATGGTGAGCCAGGTCTATCAAGAAGTCATGGGGCGCGCCGCATCCTCGCAAGGCGCTGTAATCACGCTTTTACGGACCGATGTGTCGGAGTCGCCCCGTTCATTTCTTAATTAGGGAGGAGAGTTCATGAACGACGATCTGGCGCGCATCGAGAATAGAGAGGGAAGGAGAGGGCGAGACGACCAGCATCCGGGACACATCGCGCTTGTCACAGATGAGGCGCAGGGTCTCGCTGCGGCCATCTGCAGGAACTTGAGCCAAGCGGTCGCTACCGTAATCGCAGGAGACCTCCTAGAAGGTGGGGAGGATCGGCCGCTCGGAATAGAGGGCATCGCAGTGATCTCCGGCAGTTTGTGTACACCGTTTCTTTCCGACCGATTTCCAGAGATCGACAAAACGCCCTTGCAGGATCTCGCTAATGTCGCGCATACCGTGCGACTTGTGCTGACGCAGCCTGCGGAGACGGTCATCCCCGAGGTCATGGCCTGTCCTATGCGAGAGACCTCATGGTTCTGATGCGCGATGCCGCCGTCTTTTTGGACAAGGATGGCACACTCATAGACGACGTCCCCTACAATGTGGACCCGAGTCGCATACGCTTGGTCTCCGGGGTGCGGACCGGCCTGCGGCGGCTCCACGATCGGGGCTTCAAGCTGGTCGTTGTGAGTAATCAAGGCGGAGTGGCCCGCGGCTACTTCACCGAAGACGCGCTCACAAGCGTCGAAGATAGGTTGCGTGATCTTTTGCGCGCCTTCGGTGTGCCCTTGGCCGGCTTTTATTATTGCCCCCATGATCCCATGGGGCGCCTGAAGAACTACTCCATTTCCTGTACTTGTCGCAAACCGCGCCCTGGCCTTTTTCAGAGGGCCGCCCGTGACGGTCATTGCGACCTGACGCGATCCTGGTGTATCGGGGATATCCTTGATGACGTGGAGGCGGGGCACGCCGCGGGTTGCCGCAGCGTGCTCGTCGATAACGGCAACGAGACCAAATGGCAGCTTTCAGACCGGCGCGTGCCTGACTACATAGCGCGCGACATAGATGAGGCCGCCGATTTCATCATTGACGCGTCGGGGCCAGGGCGCCCTGTGCGTCCCCATTCGTTCGCGCGCTCATGATGGGGCACGATTGGCAAGCGGCACGCAGGCTCTTGGTGGTACGGCTCGGCGGTATGGGCGATCTACTCATGACGGGGCCCGCCATACGTGCTCTGAAGGCGGCCGCCGTGGGGCGCAACGTGACTGCGCTCGTCTCGCCGCCAGGGGCGGCAGTCGCGCGCCTCCTGCCCGGTGTTGACGATGTCATAGTCTACCGTGCGCCGTGGATGAGGGGGGTCGATGCCGATGCTGCCATGGATCACGCGGTCATCGAGCAATTGCGCACGCGCCGCTTTGACGCGGCCGTGATCTTTACGGTATTCGGTCAAAGCCCCTTACCGGCGGCACTCCTCTGCCATTTGGCCCAGATCCCTCGACGTGCGGCCCATTGTCGCGAGAATCCCTATGCGCTTTTGACGACATGGGTGATCGAGAAGGAACCGGAGGATGAGATACGGCACGACGCGGAGCGACAGTTAGGGCTCGTGGCCGAGCTTGGTGCAAGCGCAGGCGACGACAAGCTTGCGATCTCCCTGCCGGAGTCGGCGCGCGCATGGGGTGCGCGTCACCGGGCCGAGGGCCGGCCTACGATCGTCCTGCATCCAGGGGCCTCAGCGTCTTCCCGGCGCTATCCCGAGGAATCCTATGCGACGGTCTTGCGGCTTCTCGAGCATGAACTCGACGCCGCCTGCGTCCTGGCTGGCACGGATGACGAACGCGAGCTTCTGCTCCGTATACGCCAGACGGCCCGCAGCGATGCTACCGTAGTCTGTGGCACATCGCTTGCGGAGCTTGCTGGGCTCCAGATGTCCGCGGATGTCGTCGTCACCAATAACACTGGGCCTGCCCATCTGGCGACAGCGGTCGGCACGCCCGTGGTTGTGCTCTATGCGCTTACGAATCCGCAGCAAGCCCCTTGGATGGCCGCATCACGCGTGTTGTCGGCCGACGTCCCTTGCCGCAACTGCTTCAAGAGTGTCTGCGCCAGTGGCCACCACCGCTGTCTGCGAGATGTGAGCCCTCGACAGGTCGTGGACGCCGCGACCGAACTCTTGCTAGATGGTTCGGGCCTCGCCCGCCGGGCCTTATGCTGACACTCGGAATCTCGGGCGGCTTCCATGAGCCCGCGGCAACCTTGATCGAAGATGGACATGTCGTGGCGGCGTTGGAGGAGGAGGCCTGCGAACCCGGTGGGGTGATCGGTTCAACGCGGACGCCGGGACGTGTGTGGCCCGCTCAGGGTGTCGCGTGGTGTCTTGAGCAGCGGGGCGCGAGACTATCCGATGTCGACCAGATCGCCTTTGCATGGGATCCTTCCTTGATCCCTGATGTGCACGAAAGACCGCTTGGTATGTCGCGCGCAGCCGCCGGGGAGCGTGAGAAGCCGCTGTGGGCCACATGGCCGCTCTGCGAGCTAGCGTGGGTGCGCCACGCTCTCGACACGCGAGACGTGGCAGTAGGCACCGAGGCGGCCGGATGGCCTCGATGGCATTATGTCCCCCATCAGTTGTCACATATCGCGGCGGCCTTTCTCACTTCGCCATTCGAAGAGTCAGCGATCCTGTGCGTCAATGCCCGGGGCGAGCGGTCGGCTACGAGCTACGCCAGTGGTCGGGGAACGACCATAAAGATCCTGGGCGAAGTCGAAGCGATGGACTCCCTGGGTCTCTTGTTCGAGCGACTGACCGTGCATCTGGGGTTCGGGTCCGGCACCGGAGAAGACAAGGTCGTGGCGCTGGCGGCGCGCGGCAAGCCGCGTTTCCGGGAGGCCTTTACACGCATCGTCACGCGTGCGGCGGGTGGCGGCTATCACGTGTCCGGTGAGGGTCTCACTGACCTCCTGGGTCCCGCACGGATACCGGGAACGAGGATCGAGCCACGCCACGAAGACATTGCGAGTTCTTGGCAGGAATGCCTGGCGGAGACGGTGGTAGCACTCGCCGCTGGGCTCAAGCAGGAAAGCCGGGCGCGCCACCTGACGGCGGCGGGCGGTGTCTTTCGTAACATCGTTCTCAATAGCGCCCTACGCGACTCGGGGCTCTTCGAACAATTCTGGGTCTCGCCGGTCGCGGGGGCCGCGGGGACCGCGCTCGGCGCGGCCTTGTGGATCGACCACACTGTGGGCGCGCCCCACAAACGGGAACCCGTGCGGGATACCTGCTGGGGGCCGCGATTTTCAGCTGAAGATGTTGAGGCGGCGCTCGTGCGTGCGCAGCTCCCGTACGGACGGCCGCCTGCCATGACTGTCGCCGTGGCGGCGCGCCTTGCGAGCGGCAAGACGGTGGGATGGTTTCAGGGGGCGATGGAGTTCGGCCCGCAGGCCTTGGCGAGCCGGCTCATCCTCGCTACCCCCGCGGCGCCAGGCATGGTCGAGACACTGAATGACCTCGCGGGGCGCGACCCTTTTGAACCCATAGCCTGCGCCGTCTTGTCCGAGGCCGCTGCGGATTGGTTCGAGGACACGAGATCGGCAAGCTTCCGTTCCTGTCTGGCGCGTGTCCGCAACGATAAGCGTCCGCGCATCCCAGCGGCCGCCCACGTCGATGGTACCGCTCGTGTGCAGACCGTGGATCGTGCAGTTCAACCGCTCCTCCATGATGCCATCGAGGCCTTCGGGGCTTTGACTGGCATACCTGTCCTTTTGAGCGCGGATTTTACCACGCGCCATGGCGCGCGCATCCGAACGCCCTTGGACGCCATCGAGGCCTTCGCTTGCCGACCCTTGGATGCCCTGGCGATAGGCCCGTTCTTACTCGAAAAGGGCCGCTGATTCGTGTGGGTGCATGAGCGGCCCGCGTAGGTCAGGGGGAGACTTGCGGGTCTCGGCGCCGATTACTGAAGAAACGCGCGAGGCCTCGTCGCGGACCCTCTGCCAGCACCCGCATCGCACGCAAGAGCGAGATGAAGGCAAGCACCGTATTTGGTTCATCGGTCACGCGAAAGTCGGTTTAGGTGGGCACGGGCACCATTCAAGGCCTCCTGCCCGCGACCAATTCACAACACAAGAGGGTCTGCTCTGGACAGGCGGCCGCATGTAGCGGACCAAAAGCCCATAATTGACCAACGGTCGATGGACTAGTACGCTTAATCGGACTAGACAGTGGCTCATAACATAATAAAAGGGGGGCGCATGAGTCTGGTATCGCGGTGGGTGTATGTGCTGTTGGCCATCCCTTTTTTTGGAACTTTGTGGGTCCCGCTGTACGATCATGTCCAGCCGACCTTGTTCGGTTTCCCTTTCTTCTATTGGTACCAGCTCGCCTGGGTCCCGGTGAGCGTGACCCTCACGGCCATCGTTTATCTCGTCCAACGTTCAAGCGCGCCCAATGATCTGAAGGGGCCCGCATGAACGCCGCTCTTGGGATCTTCCTGGCGCTTTTTCTGCTCGTTACCGGCCTCGGCTTCTGGGCGAACCGTTGGCGACCGGGGGACTTGAGTCTTTTGAGTGAATGGGGCCTGGGCGGGCGACGCTTCGGCAGCGTCGTGACTTGGTTCCTTCTGGGCGGTGACCTTTACACGGCCTACACCTTCATCGCTGTGCCAGCGCTGGTATTCGGGCAGGGGGCGCTTGGGTTTTTTGCGCTACCGTACACGATCGTCATGTATCCCATCATGTTCCTTATCATGCCCAAACTTTGGACCGTCGCGCGGGAGCGGGGTTACGTCACGGCCGCCGACTTCGTCGAGCAGAGATTCGACTGTCGGATGCTGGGACTCCTGGTCGCCGTGACTGGTATCCTCGCCACGATGCCCTATATCGCTCTTCAGCTCATAGGTATTCAGGTGGTGCTGGGGGCGCTGCATCTGGAGGGAACGGGGGTATGGTCCGACGCCCCGCTCATCATCGCCTTTGTGATCCTGGCGGCCTACACCTATACCGGGGGCCTGCGCGCGCCGGCGCTTATCGCCGTCGTCAAGGACGCTCTCATCTATACAACCGTGCTTACTGCCGTAGTGGTGATACCGGCACATCTCGGGGGGTGGGCGGCGATCTTCGCTCAGGTGCCGGCCGCCAAACTCACTTTCCCGGCGCCGCCGCCGCATAGCAGTGGCATATTGTCGGGCTATGCGACCCTCGCGCTCGGTTCCGCACTCGCCTTGCTCATGTATCCGCACACCGTGACCGGGGTCCTGGGTGCCAAGAGTGCGGATGTGGTCCGCAAGAACGCCGTGTTTCTACCGGCCTACTCTTTTGTGCTGGGGCTGCTTGCACTGCTTGGCTATCTGGCCTATGCCGCACATCTCAATACCCTTCCGCAGTTCCGCAGTGGGTTTGCGCACTATGGGCCGAGCTATGCGGTGCCTGCGCTCTTCATGCGCTTTTTGCCGCCGTGGTTTGTGGGCGTTGCCTTCGCCGCTATCGTGATAGGAGCGCTCGTGCCCGCCGCGATCATGTCAGTGGCAGCCGCAAATCTCTTTACGCGGAATATCTACAAGGCCTTCCTGCATCCGGGCGTGAGCGAGGCGGGGGAGACGAGAACGGCCAAGCTCGCCTCGCTCTTTGTGAAATTCGGCGCCCTCATCTTCGTGCTGGGGGTTCCGGAGAAATACGCCATTATGCTCCAACTCCTGGGCGGGATCTGGATCATTCAGACCTTCCCGTCTATCGTGGTCGGGCTCTATACGCGCTGGCCGCATCGTTATGCGCTCATCGTGGGGTGGCTTGCCGGCATGATCGCCGGGACCGCCATGGCGGCGAGCACCTCGTTTAAGAGCGTGATCTACCCACTCACTATTGCGGGTTACACCGTTCCGGCCTACGCGGCGATCTACGCCGTGCTCGTCAATCTCGCGGTAATAGTGGTGGCCACCTGGATACTGAAGGCCTTGCGTGTCGGCGCGGGGCGTGACGGTACACTTGATGTGCAGATGCGCAGCATCTGATGCGTGCGGACGCCATGGTGAAAGCCGCATTGTTTCAGGTGGATGCTTTCACGACCCGCCTGTTTTCGGGCAACCCGGCGGCGGTCGTAGCACTATCCTCTTGGCCTGAAGACAAGGTCTTGCAGGCGATTGCCGCTGAGAACAATCTGTCGGAAACCGCGTTCTTCGCACCGGCGCCCAGCGGTTTCGATCTCCGATGGTTTACGCCCTTGTGCGAGGTCGACCTCTGCGGACACGCCACCTTGGCCGCGGCTCATGTCCTTTTCCGGCATCTTGCGTGGCCGGATCCGGTCATCGTGTTTCACACCCGCAGCGGCGATCTCACGGTGTGGCGTGAGGGCGCATGGATCGTCATGGATTTCCCGGCCAAGGATCTGACGCCGTGCACCATGCCACCCTGGCTCGTCGCCGGCCTTGGCATCAAACCCCGAGAAGTCTTGGTGACGGCGCGCGATTATGTGGCGATCTATGACGACCCCAAGACCGTGCTTGCCATCCGGCCCGATCATGAGGTTCTGCGCGCACTCGACCGGCCCGGTATCGCGGTCAGTGCACCCGCGGATGGGTTCGGAGAGGGGGTGGATTTCGTGAGCCGCTTCTTTGCCCCGCGCCTCGGTGTGCCCGAAGACCCGGTTACGGGTTCCGCGCACTGCGCGCTCGCCCCGTATTGGGCAAGACGCTTCGCCAAGCCCGTCCTCTCCGCCCGACAGCTGTCGAGTCGCGGCGGCGAAATTCTTTGTAGTGTGCACGGTGATCGTGTGGCCTTGTCGGGCCACGCCATTACCTTCCTCACAGGCGAGATCGAGTGGGAAGTAGACGATCCTTCGGCCTAGCCGGTGGGATGTCGTGGCACGGCGTACCGTCGCCTAAGCCTATGAGTTCGGCCGCTACCACAAACAGGAGAGAGGCTTGAACGTCCCTGCGCCCATCTGAGGCGAAATACCGCGGTGATCACTGATCAGGGCCGCGATCCGGGCTTTGCATACTCGTTTTCGATTGACGGTTCGGAAAACGCTTAGGACAAAACAGTCCTTGCTCTTCTTTATCCCGCCCATCCGGGTGCTCGCGACAAGCGTCATGCGCACGCGGAGGATAGGCGCGCATAAACGGTCCTTGCGGAGCTTTGCATTGCGACAGATCCTCCCGGTCTTGGGCTCTGGTTCTAGTAGCGAGCCCCATTCGATCGCCGAAAATAGCACAGGCCATACAATAGCCGCACCGAAAGTGCGCACCGCGTCTACTTGAAATAATATATTTGCAAACTTATGCGCAGCAGGAAAGTCATCATGGTATTAGTATAAAACAAAGAGCGTTTAATGGGTATATATTAATTATATGAAATATAGTAATAGAAAATAGTTGTTCACTATAGAAAAAAGAGATTGCGATTATTGACAATTGGTAGCGACATGGATGTAAGTGGCTGTTATAAACTCACAACAGCCATAGCAATGTCAGGGAGGGAGTATGGAAGAACCGCAATGTTTGGGATGGAAGTGGCTAAATGGTGTGGCGGCGGTGGTCGCTGGCGCAGTTGTATTCTTGTGCAGCGCACATCCCGCGATGGCGGCCATAAAAGGGGCTGGGAGCGACAGCGCTACAGCAGCCCTGGCGCAGATCGCGAAGGATCTGGCTCCTGCTAAGCCATTTTTTGTGACGACCGTGGGCAAATGGATCGCGCCGCTTATGTATATCGGCTCGTTTGCTTTGCTAGCTAATGGTCTTATGCACCTGGATCCAACCCGGAAAAAGGCCAACGAGTTTGGTGTCGGTATCATTACGGCGACCGCGGGGCTTATGTGGTGGCCTTTCTTGATTGCTATGATGGTTGTGCAAGGACTCGGGCCACTGACTAATTTTGTGGTGGGGCTTGCAGGTATGTACGCATTTTTCTTTATAGCCCTGGGTTTCACGCAGATCTTTCATGTGGAGTCCCGGCAACAGTTAGGCGCGGTTGCCATTTTTATTGGGTGGCTTACGGGTGTTTACGCCTATTACTTTCTTACATTGCCCGCTCCGACCGGGGGCACATGGGTGTATCACTTCACGATCGCCTTGGTCTGGTTTGTCGCCATGAATCTTGCTGGACTGCTTATGCAGAAGCGCATGAGTGAACGTTTTGTAGGCTGGGTCGTCACGTTTGCGGCCATCTACACCTTCGCTATACCGGGTATCCTGTGGTCCATGGCGCCGGGCCATCAGGGACCATTTTAACGACATCATAATGGGAGAAGAACAATGATACCTTGGCCATTAGTAGGGATTGCGATTGCGGGCTGGCTTGTAGCTGTGTCTATTTGGCTTGCCGATTTGTAGATGTAAACACCGTGGGCCCGGTGAGCGGACGACCGGTAGCGACGGAGGTGGTGGCGAGCCCGTGAATGGAGGAGAGTGTTCACCATTCACGGGCTTTGTTGTGGGTGCGCGCTACCAAGGTGGGTGCTGTAACTTTGGCATACATGGCTCTGCGCACAGTCGTTTGCGTGTGGGTCCCTTTGCGTCCCAGATCAAAGCTTCGCGTGATGTCTTATCCGGCGCAACACGACAACTGTTTTATATCCTTCGTGAAAGTCTGGGCGCAGAGCTTCAGGCCCTCGACCATGGTCAGGTAGGGGAAGATCTGGTCGGCCAGTTCCCCTACTGATATTTGCCGGCTCATGGCGATCGCCGCCGACTGGATGATTTCCCCGGCCTCGGGGGCCAGAATCTGAGCGCCTAAGAGCCGTCCCGAGGCGCGTTCGGCGACGAGCTTTATGAAGCCCCGGGTATCGAAATTCGCAAGCGCCCGCGGGACGTTTTCTAGAGGAAGTGCGCGCACATCCACGGCCAAGCCTTGGGCTTGCGCCATAGCCTCAGTGAGACCCACCGAGGCCACCTGAGGATCGGTGAAGACAACGACCGGCAGGAATTCGAGATCGAGCCGCGTATCAGCGCCCGTCATATTCATGGCCGCGCGCGTCCCGGCCGCGGCCGCGACATAAACGAAGCGGGGGAGGGTGCTGCAATCGCCAGCGGCATAGATATGAGGCACATTCGTGCGGAGGTGGTCGTCGACCATGATCGCGCCCTGGGCGTCCCTCCGCACGCCTGCCAAGGCCAAGCCGAGGTTGTCGGTGTTGGGTCTCACACCTGTGGCCACAAGCAGTTGATCCCCTGTGAGGGGGCCGTGAGAGGTTGTGAGCGTAAAGGCCCCGGGTTCGTGGTGGACGTTCGTCAAGGCGGTGTCGGTGAGGACGCGTATCCCATCGTAGTCGAAAATTGACTGAAGCCCCAGGCCGAGATCGGGATCCTCACGCGAAAGAAGCGCCCCCCGGGCTACGATCGTCACTTCCGACCCCAGTCGGCGAAAGGCCTGCGCCAATTCAACCGCGACCGCCGAGCCTCCCAGGACGAGGAGGTGTCGAGGCGTTTCGGTCGCCGTGAGGGCCGCACTCGAGGTCCAAAAGGGGGTCTCCCGCAAACCGGGTACATCGGGAATCGAAGGCGATGCGCCGACAGCGATCAAAACGCGGTCGGCCTCCAGCCGTTCTTCGCGTCCGGCCGTGTCCGTGAGGTTCAGGGTATGGTCGTCGACGAAACGGGCATGAGCCCGCCTCAGAGTGATCGCAGGGTTTTTGGCTACGATGTCCAGGTATTTGGCCTGCCTGAGCTCCGCGACGCGTGCCTGCTGCTGCGTGATCAAAGCCCCCCGATCGATCGTGGGGGCGTGGGGACGTATCCCCTGAAAGTGCGGCGCAGCTTGCGCGTGGGCCTCTTGTGCCGCCCGGATCAAGATCTTGGAGGGTACGCAGCCTATATTGACGCAAGTCCCACCGATAACGGTGTGTCCTTCTACCATAGTCACGCGGGCACCCCGTTCAGCGGCGCGGATCGCGCAGGCAAAGGCTGCCGAGCCGCCACCGATAATGGCGATGTGCGGCGTGCTCGAATGAGACCCTTTATCAGATGGTTTAGGGCTCGACAGGGGGGCGCCGATATTGGCGCCCTCACACTCATCGCAGTCCAAGGTTTCGCTTTCAGAATTGCTTATCATGCCTGTGCGGCTCGATCTTTCGACAGACGGAGTCTAGGCACCGTACTGCGGTACGGGGTCAAGCGAGGACAGGGGTACGCCGCTAGGCCGCACTCGCGTGCATGTAGACGGAGTTCTGGGCCAGAGCCTTCAAATATTGACAATATATACTTATAAACAACATGTTATTGCTATATATTAACATGTAACGTTAACTAACGGTGGTCTGCCGCCTCATTCGGATGAAGGCGTGAGCGGTGCTGACGCCGTTTCGCGAAACAGGCGACGGTACAGGATGAGATAGGCGGCCTGAAAGGCGCCGGCTATAAAGAAGGGGAGCTCCAGAAAGCCGGCATGATACAGCAGACCAGCAAAGACCGGGCCGAGGGCGCGCGGCGCCTGAATGGAAACGCTGTTGAGGCTCGCGGCAAGCCCGCGACGATGGCCGCGCACAAGACCCATATTGAGCGCCTGGCGCGCCCCGGCCGTACCGCGATTCAAGGCCGAGCGGATGACATACAAGACCGCGGCGATTAAGAAGTTGGGCGCAAGCGGCAATATGAGGAGAACCGTAAGACCCAGGTAGCGCATACCCAACACGGAGCGCACGACGCCGTAGCGGCGCGTCAGCTGACCCACGAGCAAGGAAGAGGCCGCCGTCGCGATCAAGGCGACGCTCATGAGTGGCCCGATACTCAAGGGGCCATGATGAAAGCGCACTGCGAACCAGTAAGCCATCAAAGGTCCCATGAAACCTATTCCGAGCCCGTTCAGCGCGTTTATACCAAAGAGCTTGAGAAGCTTGCGGTTCTCGGTGCGCGTCAAGCTGTCGGATGCCGAATCCTCGGGCGCACCTTCAGGGGACGGTCGTCGATAAGGGACGCTGTTGGGCAAGGTCCGCAGCAAGGTCAGGGCAAGGAGGGCACCCGCAAGGACCAGGAGGAAGAGGGGGCGATAAGCGAGCGTGCCTGGCAGCAGCTTCCCGACGAGAGACGGGAGTGTTGCCAGCAAGGCGCCTAGCGCCATCCCTAAAAAGCCCACGGCGGTATTCAGGCTGTAGACGGCGGGGCGGTCGCGCGCATCGACCAACTCGGAAAGCCACGCAAGCTCCACGGGTGCGAAGGGTCCAGCACCCCCATTTAGTCCGTGTCCGAAACCTCCCAGGATCGCGGCGATCACGAGGGCGGACGGTTGCGCGGAGCTGAGTCCGAGCAGCGCCGCCCCCACCTGAACCCACTCATAAGCGCACAAGAACTCCTTGCGCCCGCGGATATCCGAGAGAGGCCCTACGAACAGCGCCATAGTGGCTGACACGAGCAGCGCTGCCATGAAGAGTGTGCCAATCGCGGGTGCCGACCAGTGCAGGGCGTGGAGGTAGAGCGCGAAATCCACGACCAGCGCCCCTTGCCCGATGCTGCGCGTGGCCCGCATGACAATCAGAAGCCGCGCCGCGCGCGAGAGCCGGCCATAGAGCATACAGGGGCCTATATCCTAGAAGTAATATCGTAATTACAATGCACTATCTAATAGTACTAAAGTGCTTTATTAGGGCATACGCCGCTCCCCGCTGGGCGGCACGCTCATCGATCGACGCCCAGGATCTTTCGAAGCCGTGGGATCTGCTCACGAGCTGTCCCATAAAGCACCTGAGCATCGCATACGGTGATGGGTGCGACCCGTACCCCAAGCTCCGCCTTGACCTTGTCGGCCACCCCGGGCGCGCTCAAGTCATGCTCCGCGTACGCGATGCCGAGCTGCGCGAACCATGCCTTGAGCGCGGCGCAGTCGGGACACCCTGGACTTGTATAGAGGGTAACGGTCTTGGGCATCCAGGCTCCTTCGTCGGCATTGGCGCCTCTGGGCGCCATTCTCCCATCCGTGGCACGTGACCGATAGCGTCCTACGCAGACTGTCTCTGAAAGAGTCCTCGCCACCAGCGTTTCCGGCCTTCGGGCAGCGGTCGGGGGTCCTCGAGGGGCTCGGGCGCCATGCGCGTCATAAGCCAACCCGGCAAGGTCTTCATGCCCGAAGAGCCGCAGGAGCTGCCGAGATTGTGCGGATCGAATACCTTGATGAAGGTCGGGCTTGCCTTATCGTCCGCATACACGATACCGCAGTAATCCTCGCGATGCTCACGACGCAAGAGTTCGTCAATTTTGTCTATGAAACGAAGGAGATTTTCAACGGTCTCAGGCTCCGTGGGGGCGGGTTCGCCGATCGCGTAGACATACCAGCCCTCCGGCGATTCCCTAACCACAGACCAAAGCTCAGTAAGTTGGTTCCAGCTCACGATTCCGGAGAAAGGGCCCGTAAGGCGGGCCTGGAACAGACTCCCGTCAACCGTACTCATCGTTTTTTACTCCATTCAATACGCCATCTTTAGGCTTCTCTAGTCCTTCGACGAGGCGATGCCCCCAGGACGCCGCTGTGCGATCTACATCTCCGAACGCTTGTTTGCCTGCACAGGACAGGTCTTTATGCCCAGGATTTGATAAAGACCGCAAAATCCTAAGAGGCCGGTCATGAGCGGCAAGACGCCGATCCATCCCCAAGGCGACCACCGACCTGTGACTGCAAGTCCAATCAACACGAGCCCCAGAATGATGCGAATGCCGCGATCCAACAGCCCTTCATTCGTGCGCATGACGGTTGTTCCTCCATGACAGGTTATAAACCACCTCATTATCCACCTAAATCGACGTTACGGTAGAGAAACGTCGAGCACGCCTCGGGACGCCGGCCCCGGCCCAGGAGATTATCGCGCGAACGGGGAGGACACTGAGAGTTGGTATTAACTTGCTTTATGTTGTTGTCTCTATAATTTGACATAATATACATTATACGAACTAATATTGACCGGGAAAACCGCCTCCCTGGGGCCCCATCCGGGGCCCACGTCCAATTATTGATTCTCGATTTGCAGGACTAAAGCGGGCTCTTCAGGGCTGTCTGGCGCGTGACACGGGTATGGATGCACCGACAGGCCCAAGGACGCCTCACGGCGTCCCTCAATCACCGCCTCGATCGCCGCGGTGGTCGTCGTTGTGCCGCTCATCATGATGGTAGTGGCCCTCGCCGCACTGGTAGCAGCCGCGACCCTCGTATCCGCCCGGGGGCTCAAAGAAGCAACCGGACAGTACGCTGGCGCCACCCAATAGGAGCAACCCGCGGGCTACGATCTTCTTGAATCTTGGCGATATCGACATCGCGTCCTCCTGCACCGTTAATTGGGAATGACCATCTCGCCCCAAGCGCATGTCGGCTTGCTGGCAACGGGGTCACGTACGGGTTGCCATGCTAAATGACTTTGAGGGGTGTTCCCAGCGGCGGCCGCCGGACGCGGTCTTGGATCGCGCGAACGGACGGCATGAAGTGCGGCCCTGCCCTTCCGGTCAAGTAAAACCATGTCTCCGGCGGGATTCGCGCAGCATCGCTCTCGGACGCCGAAGCGCCCCTGAGACAACATTCGGATGCTGCGGTACTCACTGACTCGCCGCGAGATGTCCTGTCATCTGCGCTTCCAGTACCTGACCGTCTCCACAAGGTTTGCGAGATCCTTGCCAGAAGGACACAGAATTCAATTGAAGATCGCGCCGCCGATAACGGTGGGTAGTATGTTGCGCTTAAGGTTTGGGTGCTTTGGCTGATGCGACAGCCCTCTTTTTCTTAGCCGGAGTGATTACCGTTACTTGAGGCTTTGTGGTTGGCGGTATGTGGGCCGTTAATTTGCGCAGGCCCGCGCGATTCCCGGCGGGTGGCTTGGCCCGCACAGGCTTTTTCGCGATTGTGGTCTTCTTGGTCGTAGGGGACTTCTTGGTCTTCGTCGCTGTCGGCTCGTCCGCAGCTTTGCGCGCGATTGTTTTTACTGGTGCTGGAGTCTTCCGTGGGCGCGCGCCCTTTGTCGGTGGTAGCGTTTCGTCCATTTCAATGCCAAACACGTCTGCAATCCGCGAATGGTCGAGCACTTTAGCGGTCCCCAGACGTTTCTGTGATTTCGGCACGCCGACCCCTGCTTGGCTAATGAGGTCCTTAGCGTCAACGCTCCGTAGGCGGAAAAGCAGTTCGGGCTGTTGATCGAGGCGCGCACCCACTCCGTAGAGCACCGCGGCAATGTGCTTGCACATAGAGGCCCAGTCGGGACAACTACAGCTGAAACGCATTTCTTTTGGCCCAGGGAAAAGCCCGCTCCCGGGCGTACAGATGCGCTCCATGACCCCTGTCGAAAGCTTTCCTTGCAGAAGTTCAATGAGCGAATCGATAGAGTTCGCGCAATCGGCACCAATGGCCCGCCACTGCTTCGCAGGGACCGCCGCCACACTGACGGTGACCGTGTAGAGGTCCGAGCCCATCACCTGGGCCTGCACTTCCCCTTCGGTGATTGTGAGGTCAATGACCGAGCCGTTGCGAACATAGGTGCGTCCGCGTGGCAGGCGGTTGGCGTAGTCACTGTAGCGCTCGAGATTCTCACACCAAGCCTTGCCCCAGAATGTCTTGGCAATCGCTCCACGATAGGGTTCGATAGGCGACAAGTTGACGCCAAATTTGTGGGCTTTGGCCGCGGCTTTTTCTGCTTTTTTGCGCCGTTGGGCGACCGAAACATAAGGTTTCCAGCCATAGTAGCTCATGATCTTTCTCACTCTTCCTGTGCGGTATGGATGTCGAGTTTCACCAAGTCAAGTAGCTCGCGATCGCTCATCTCGGTGAGCACTAGCTCCGCGCCCCCCTCCAGCACGTCACTTACCAGTTGCCGCTTCGATTCAATCAGCTGATCGATGTGATCTTCTATGGTGCCGCGGCAGATAAACTTGTGCACTAGCACGTTCTTTCGTTGGCCGACGCGAAAGGCGCGATCGGTCGCCTGGTTTTCCACCGCCGGATTCCACCATCGGTCGAAATGGATAACATGCGACGCGGCGGTGAGGTTCAGGCCCGCTCCGCCGGCCTTGAGAGAGAGAACGAAAAACGGTGTCAGCTCGTCTTCTTGGAAGCGTTTGACCAGCGTGCGGCGTTTGGCGACCGGGGTCTCGCCGTGCAGCACAAGGCCTCCACGACCAAAGATGGATCCGAGCAACGCGGCCAGCGGTTCGGTGGTTTCGCGAAACTGCGTAAACACTAGCACCTTCTCCTGTTTGGCGGCGATCACCTCAGCCAGTTCTTTTAGGCGTGCGAATTTGCCGCTATCTTCGGGCTCCCATGCGCCATCGCCCAACCATTGCGAGGGATGGTTGCAAATCTGCTTGAAGCGCATCAGGAAAGACAACACGACTCCCTTGCGGCCAATTCCTTCAACCTCTTCTAGCGCGGTTGTAAGTTCCGTGACGGCGTGTTGATAGAGCGCGGCCTGAGCCGGACTCAGGTGGCACCAGGCATTGATCTCGGTCTTGTCCGGCAGATCAGTGATAACGCGTTTGTCGGTTTTCAGGCGTCGCAAGATGTAGGGCTGCACCAATGTTCGCAGCGGGCCAAAATGCCCGGTTTTTTCTAGCCCTTTGGCAAACTTGGCAAAGACCTTATCCGAGCCTAACAGGCCTGGGTGGGTGAAATCGAAGATCGACCAGAGATCGCTCAGCCGATTTTCCACGGGTGTGCCAGTTAGCGCGATGCGTGTCCCGGCTTTGAGTTTCTTTACTAGCCGCGTCTGCTTGGCGCCCGGATTTTTGATGGCCTGCGCTTCATCGATGACTGCTAGGTGCCAATCAATGGCCTGCAGCGTCGGCAAACGCAGCAACGAGCCGTAGCTCGTAATGACGAGATCGATGTCTTTCAATCGTCTTGCGTCCAATGCGCGCAATTCGGCCGCCGGCATGACAGAAGGGTGTGCGATTAGAAGACACAGGCTGGGCGCGAAGCGTTGGGCTTCGTCTGCCCAGTTGGCGAGGAGTGACGCGGGGGCGATTAGCAGGCTTGGATGCGAGGTTTTGCGCTCGCGCTTTAAAACCAGGAGCAGGGACAACACTTGAATGGTTTTGCCAAGACCCATGTCGTCAGCGAGACAGGCTCCCAGACCCAGTCGGGTAAGCAGATACAGCCAGCGGACGCCGACTTGTTGATACGGCCGTAACGTGGCCTTGAGTTCCGGGCCGGGGTTGATCTGTGCCAACCCCTCAGGTTGACGCAGGCCCTGCAATGTCTCGGCAAGCCAAGGGCCGGCCGTCCATTGCGACCAATCCGCATCGGCGGGATCCAATGCGTCGGCATCGAGCGTCGCCCCAGCCATCAGACGCATCGCCTCAGGGAAGGCTAAGCCGGTTCCGGCCGCCTTTTGTTCGATGGTCTGGAGGCGTTCTAGAATGCGCCCCAATCGGTCGTGGTCCACTTCGACCCAGCGCCCACGAATCCATTGTAGGCCATCAGCGCTCTTCAGTAGGGCCTTGATCTCAGCGGCACTGAGTCGTTCGCCGTCGAGCGCGACCTCGATGTGGAAATCCAGCAGCGCATCCTGACCCACCGTTGAGGGTGAGCGCGTGCCTACGTTGGCCTTGACCTGCGGCCGGACGGGACGGCCGGCACGCCAGCTTCCCGGCGTGCGCACAATGATGCCGGCTGCTTCGAGCTTCGCAATATCGGTGAGGAACTGGTGGGCATCCGTCAGTGTCCAGCGTAGCGGATGGAAGATTTCCCCGGTATCTACCATTCCCCGCAGCCACCCACATTGCGCAGCCCCGTTTCGAACGGGCGTCAACAATGACAATAGGCGCGCTTGGCTCTTGCCATCGGAGAATTCCGTCAGTGCCTGCGATAGCGGAAGGTGTTGCGCTTTGCCGTGAGCCGACAAGCGCGACGTGTAGGTAGCAAGAAAAGCAAAGGGGGCTTCGCTATCCCGGCGATTCTCGGCTAGGTTGAAATACACTCGGCCTACCTGATTCCAAGCGGGATGGCGGGCCTTAAGGTATTCCTGAAGCGGGCGCTTCGATGCGACCAGTTCGGCCCGCAAAGCGGTATCGAGTGCGGCCCATAAGGCTTTCAGGACCTCCGTTGTGAGATACTCCGCACCTCTCATCGGGGGCGCATCGGCAATGAGCGCTTGGAACCAGTGATCGTCGGGGGTGGCTACGGCCACGTCGACGTCGGGGGGTGTGGCGCATAAGAGCGTCACATAATGCGCGGCGAAACTTCTCCACCAAGCTAGGTTGGGTGTCAAAGCGGTGCCGATTTCCGTCGCGCCCAGATGGAGTAGACCGTATCCGGCGCCTAGAACAAAGGTATCGGCGAGTCGATCCTGAAGTTCTGCGGGCAAGGGATGCAAACCGCCGGGATCCGGAGCCCACAGCAGGTGACCTTGCGGGGTCAGTAGAAGCGTATGGGTGGTGGCGGCAGAAATTGTCACCGATTTTCTCGCGTCAACCACTTTATGACTTCGCCGGCGCCAAATGTATCCACTAATAACCCCCGCAGCTTCTTGGCATCAGGAAGCACGAAGCCACAATAAACAAGGAAAAAGGCCTTGTCTACCAGAAAGCGCCGCGGTGCTCCGCCTGTAACCGCGTAGCGGTTTAGGGGGTGGTGACCGGCCATGCGGCCCACAATGTGCGGCTGGCAATGCCGGCCATGGGCCATGAGCGGCGCTATCGCCCGCAGGGCGATCATTCTGGCCTTTCCTGTTGCTCAATATATTGTTTGAGAACGAACAGTGGCGCACCGCCCACGGTTGTCCGGTGGGGCGATGCCCATCGAGGGGTTCGCACACCTCGACTACGATGACTTACTTTGAGTGCAGGAGGAGAACAAATTCGTCGTCCTGCCGGTCCTTTTCTGCGCGACGGCCTGGATCTGGATTCGTCGCGAGCGATGGGCCGATGGACGGCTCCCGTCGCACCGTGAGGCGCCCCACTGTGGGCAGGGCCACCCCCTTTGTACTATAGTCGGACCCAGAGGGACCTGGTCTCGTAGACAAACGCATCGAAGGAGAGCTTGTTGCATGTTTGAAAATCGATCATCCCGGTACACTGGCGGTCAAGAGCTCGCGTTTGCGGTGCTGCGTATCTTCTTTGGCGTGATCTGGGTGATCAATACCGTCCTTGAAGCCAATAAGGTCTACGTCGACCATTTCCTTGGGTCCATCGTTGCGCGCGTCAAAGGGCAACCCTACCCGGTACAGGCCTTCCTCCATGAGGTCATACACGTCGTCACGATATTGGGCCCGCGTCACGTGGCGATCGGCACGGTCGTCTTGGATGGCCTTCTGGCGGCTTCGCTTCTTACGGGTTTCGCCTTGCGACCCATGGCGCGCCTCGGGATCATTTACAGCCTCTTTCTCTGGGCTACGGTGGGTGGATTGGGGGGGCCGTATACGCTAGGCGCCACGGACCCGGGCACGGCGATCGTCTATGCGCTCGTATTCTTCGCGGTGCTCTCAGTCCCTTCGGAGCGCAGGCTTGCGCTTGGGCCGGAGTCAGAGCCTGCGGTCAACACGGGGCGGATCGAAGTGGTGCGTATCCTGTTCGGTCTCTTGTGGGCCTTCGACGCCTTCTGGAAATGGCAGCCGGGCTTCTTCGAGCACAGCCTGACTTATCTGCAACAGTCGGAGGTGGGTCAGCCGGCGTGGATCGTGACGTATATTGGGCTTGTGATTTCGGCGATCCATCTCACGGGGCCTTTGACCTTCGGTATTTTCGCAGCCGCCATAGAGACGATCCTGGCGATCAGCCTTCTGCTCAAACGTTGGCAACAATGGTTTCTGCCGATTGGGTTTTTGTATTCCTTCGGGGTGTGGACGACCGCCGAGGGCTGGGGTGGCCCCTACCACTTCGGAAGCACCGGCAATCGCGGCGACATGCTCGGGACTGCTAATATTTACATGGTGGTCTATCTCTACTTGATGGTAGCCTATCTCTTCGAGCGTAGACTCCATAAACGCATGCAATAACAATGGATTGCATGCATGTCTTCATGCGCTCTGAGAAAGTATCACAGCATACATAGACTACCTATTGATATATAAGATATATTCGGGAATGTTCTGGGCCTCCACGGGTGTGGAGGCCCACCCTCAAGCGGCGTCTTGGAAGAGCGCGAAGAAATTGCGTTCAGTCGTCTCCGCCACCCTTTCCCAGGAAACCCCGCGGACATCGCCTAGGCAGTGGGCCACATGCGCGACGTAAGAGGGTTCATTGGGCTTACCGCGGTGCGGTACCGGCGCGAGGTAAGGGGCGTCGGTCTCGATCAAGAGCCGGTCCTCCGGCACGAGGCGGGCGACATCGCGCAAGGCCTGCGCATTCTTGAAAGTCACGATACCGGAGAATGAGATGTAGAAGTTCAAGTCCAGGACCTGCTTTGCGAACTCTTCTGTCTCGGTGAAGCAATGCAGGACCCCGCCCACCTCCGACGCCCCCTCCTCACGCAAGATCCTCAGGGTGTCAGCCGCGGCTTCGCGGGTATGGATGATGAGCGGCTTGCGGACCTTCCGGGCAGCTGCGATGTGCTCACGGAATTGCTCTTGTTGAGACGGCACATCCAGGTCGGCGCGCCGGTAATAATCGAGGCCCGTCTCGCCGATGGCCACGATGCGATCATGGGCGCTCAGGCGCACGAGATCATCGAAGACCGAGGTCGCCGCACCCGTCTCATTGGGGTGGACGCCCACCGAACCAAAGACACCCGGATCGTGCCGCATGACCTCTTGGATGGGGCCTAGATCCGCAAGGCCTACGCTCACGCAGAGCATGTGGGAGACGCCCCCTTGATGCGCGCGAGCGAGCACTGCCGCGATATCGTCACGAAGAGGATCGAAATGGAGATGGCAATGCGAATCGACCAAGGACATCCCTACATGGTATGGGTCGGCCGGTCCGATTGCAATTGGCCTATGAGCAGGGTCTCGATCTTGGTGCGCGCCACTTCGGAATCCTTGGCGCTGAACTGAATACCGATGCCCGAAGGGTGGCCGCCCGGGGCGTTTTGAGGTGTGATCCACACCACGTGCCCCGCCACCGGGATCTTCTCCTTGCTGTCGATGAGGGTGAGCAACATGAACACCTCATCGCCGAGCTTATAGGGCTTGTTGCTCGGTATGAAGAGGCCGCCCCCTTTAAGAAAAGGCATGTAGGCTGTATACAAGGCATTGCGATCTTTGATTACGAGCGAAAGAACACCGGGGCGGGCCAGCGCCCTGCTGTTATCGTGCATGTTTGGGTCCATAACCGATATATCGCTCATAGCCGTGCCTCGACAAGCGTAAAGAGCCGATCCCAGACTAGGCGCCGATCCAGCGGCGCGGCTGCCAGTTCTCGCGCCTCAAGCGCCCCATCCCAGAGGCGAAAGATCTGCCCTAAGTCTAGCCGACTCGCCAGGACGCGCAAGCGGGCCGCCCACCCGGCTGGCATGGCCGAAGCTGGGGCGCCGGCCAGTACCGATTGCGCGAGATTCGCGGCGATGTCGACTAAAAGGCTGAGGGCGATGTCCAGGTCCACAGCATGCCAGGCCTCGGTGGCATCCAAGGCCGATTGAGTTCCCGCGGCGACCGCCTCGAGGTCGGCCATGAGGCGTACGGCCAGGGCGGGTGTATCCCGCGGCCAAGCCTCGGCCTGAAGTGCTGCACCATGCGTCAACGCCAGCATTGCATCCGGGTCCGGGATCGCGCGTTCTTTCAGATAGCCCAGCCCCTCCTCCGTCGTTGGGCGCCGCAAAACGATGCGCTGACATCGCGAGCGAATCGTAGGTATGAGCCGCGCGGGACTGTCGCTCACCAAAAGCAGATAATTACCGGCCGGCGGCTCTTCGAGTGTCTTTAGGAGCGCGTTCGAGGCCGAACGATTGAGGTGATCGGCATCCGCGATGAGGGCCACGCGCCGGGATGCGAGATGGGGTGTTAGCACAAGGAACTCATTGAGGGCGCGCGCCTGGTCTACGGTGATCTCGGTCTTCCCCTCCTCTCGTCGCAGAACCAGAATGTCGGGATGATTGCCGCCCGACGCAAGGTGACAGGCCCGGCAGATGCCGCATGCGGTTTCGTGCTCGCAGACGAGCCGGACCGACAGGCGCTCGGCGAACTGCCGTTTCCCTATACCTGCGGGGCCACAAAAGAGCAATGCGTGCGGGAGCTGGCTTGCGTCGGCAAGTCCAGCCCAGGTCGTGCGTTGCCAGGGGAGCATGGTTAGAGATGGGCCATAAGCGCCGTGTCCACGGCCTGGGCGACTTCGGCCAGAGACCCGGCGGCTGGAATGACCACGAAACGGTCGGGTTGTGCCCGCACGCGCGCCTGATACCCTTCTCGCACGCGTTCGAAAAAGGCCTCGCCCTCGGCCTCGATACGATCGGCCGACCGACCGACGCGCCGCCCGAGAGCGACGCTCACCGGGACATCGAAATAGAGCGTGAGATCAGGCAGAGGGACCGCCAGCAGGTCCGATAGCCCATCAATCAACTCGACCCCGAGGCCGCGACCATAACCCTGGTAGGCATAAGTGGCGTCCTGGTAACGGTCGCAGACTACGGTCTTGCCGAGCGCAAGCGCCGGCGCGACTACGGTCTTAATGTGCTGAACGCGCGCCGCAAACAACAACAAGAGCTCAGTTTGCGGGTGCAGCGAGCCATGCTCCAACAGTATGTTGCGAATGCGCTCCCCGACCTCGGTTCCACCAGGCTCTCGCGTCACGACAACGCCTTTCGGATTACGTTTCTCGTAGAAGTCAGCGACTCGGACGATCTGTGTCGTTTTGCCGGAGCCGTCGAGCCCCTCAAGGCTTACGAACAGGGGGGCGCCCGGTGCTGTCGATTTCATATTTGCGGATTTCCTGATCCTGTGCCTGTAGAGTATCAGAGAATACATGCCCGCCGCGCCCGGTCGCTACAAAATAGAGGGCGCGCGTTTTGTCCGGATGGAGCGCCGCGTACAAGGCGCGGGCGCCGCACAAACCGATGGGCGTCGGCGGCAGCCCATAATGAAGGTAGGTATTATAAGGACTTGGGAACGCAAGATCGGCGATCGTGAGCGCCCCGTGATAGCGCTTCCCAAGACTGAAGATCACGGTGGGATCTGTCTCAAGCTTCATACCCAGACGCAGGCGGTTCATAAAGACCCCAGCGATCTTGCGCCGCTCGCCGGCCTTCGCCGTCTCCTTCTGGATGAGTGAAGCCAGGATCAGCGCCTGTTCCGGGGTGTGGATCGGCAGTTGAGGAGCGCGCCCTTTCCAATCCTTGCGCATAAGCGCTTGGAGCCGCTTTTGGGCGCGTATCAGCACGGACGTCGCCGATGCCTCGTACGTGTAGTAGTAGGTGTCAGGGAAGAACGCACCCTCGAGACTGCCTTGCCTATGGAGCGCGGCGCGCACCGCCGCGCGGGATAGCCCCTTGATGTCGTTTCGCAAATGGGGTGCTTGCGCCAAGGCCTGCCGAACCTGGTGAAACGTCCAACCGGGCACGAGTGTGAGCGGGTATTCGACGACTTGCCCCGACACCACCATACGCAGGATTTGAAGGGGGGTAGCTGGGTCCGGAAAACGGTAGACGCCGCTTTTCAGAGCGTGGCCCTCGCCATTCAACTCGGCGAGCGCCACAAAGGAATCGGCGGAGTCGATCACTTGGCGCTGTTTGAGCATCTCCGCGAATGCCCGCATGGTGGTCCCGGCGGGGAGGTGAAAAGTCCGGGGCCCCGGATGCAGGGGGCGGTCAGCGAGAAAATACCACCCGCCTACGCACGCGCCGCCGAATGCCACGGCGCCCAGGATGCCCCTAAAGAACGACCGCATCCCCGCCTCCTCGCAACGCCTCTTCAATCATGGCCGTAATGGGACCCGGTCGACGCGGGCCCCTTCCGAGGTCGAGGGCGGGCCGCACACCAATCACGGAGTTGCACAAAAACACCTCGTCGGCTTCCATGACCCTGTCTTTCGTGAGCCGATCAAAATGCACACCTATCCCCAGTTCGCGGGCGCGCACGATGACACGCTCGCGCATCACCCCCACTACCCCCGCCTGATCCAGGATTGGCGTCGTGAGAGCGCCCCGCTCGACCGCAAACAGATTTGTCATGGTCCCTTCTATGACCCAGTCTTGCGTATCGCGCATCAAGCCTTCCCAATAGGGGTCCGCGAACTCCCTTTGCGCAAGGACCTGCTCGAGCCGATTTAAGTGTTTCATTCCTGCGAGCAGCGGTTGTCTCGCAAGCCGTGTCTCACACCAGAAGACCGGCGCCCGCTTCTTGAACCGAGATCCGGATGGCCACGGCCAGAGGGTCAGGACGCGATCGGTCGGTGCGGCCTCCGGCCGATAACCGCGCCCGACCGCGCCACGGACCAAGACGACTTTTAGGATAGCGAGCCCGACGCCTGCCGCCAAGCTTTCGGCTTCCGTCTTGAGCGCCATGGGATCGACCGGATCCAGCCCCAGGCGTGCGCTGCTTGCGGCAAGCCTGCGGCCGTGCTCGGGCCAGAGCAGCAGCCGGCCATCCTGAACGGCCACGGTTTCGAATAGGCCGTCGCCATATTGCAGGCGGCTCGTGACGGAGAGCTCCGCCTCAGCTCGTCCATTGATGAGGCTGCGCAGGGGTTTCATGACGTCCTGACGGGCCGTCGTAGGGGCCTCGCCCCCGTCGATGGCCGGAAAAGCGAGCCTAGCCGTCCTGCGCCCCTAGTACGCAGCTGGGGGCCCTTCTCAGGGCGCGCGGATGCCCGTCGATAGAAAGACGGCGCCGTCATGGGGCACGCTCCCCGCCAGGGGCGCACCCCAAGGCGCGCAAGAGGCCAGCCGCCTTGGCCTCGGTCTCGCGCAGTTCGCGTGTCGGGTCGGAGTCCGCTACGATCCCTGCTCCCACCCGGAATCCGATCTCGCGTCCGCGCACGACCAGGGTGCGGATCAGGATATTGAGGTCCATGTCGCCGCGTTCGTTGATGTAGCCGAGACTCCCCGTATAAGCACCACGACTGCCCTGTTCACTAAGCCCCAGGATCTCAATGCACCGAATTTTGGGGCATCCGGTAATGGAGCCTCCTGGGAACAGGGCCTTGATGACGTCCGATAACGTCACCTCCGTTCGCAGCGTACCCAGGACATCCGAAACGAGATGATGGACGGTCGCATAGCTTTCGATCCGCATGAGGTCGGACACGCGAACGCTGCCCGGGACACAGACCCTGCCTAAGTCGTTTCGCTCGAGATCGACAAGCATGAGGTGTTCCGCGCGTTCCTTGGGGTCCCGAAGTAGATCTTGCCGCGCGCGTTCATCTTCGAGCGTATCGCGTAACCGCGCCCTCGTGCCGGCAATCGGCTGCGTCATGACCACGCGCCCACGGCATCGCAGCAGTCTCTCGGGGGAGGCGCTCACGATCAGGGTCTCGCCCAGCCGTGCGATGGCCGAAAACGGTGCGGGGTTATGTCGGCGCAGGCTTTCGAAGAGCGTCGCCGCGCGCGTCTCGGACGCCAAGTGGCCACGATAGGATCGGGATAAATTGGCTTGGAAGATATCCCCGGCCAGAATGTAACCGTGGATGTCACGCACACCATCCCTATACGCCTCTAGGGGGTCGTGCTCCACGCACTCCATGGCCACGCTCGGCCAAGGTCCCGGATCGGGCATGCTACGAAGATCCTTCTCGATCCCCTGGACCACCGACACATCCCTTCCTGTGATGGTGACGGCACCCGACCGCCAATCTTTGATGATCGCGCCATCGAAGCCCTGGAGCCACGCGAGCGGAACATCGGCGGGCGCGGTAAGTGCCAGGCGGCTCTCCAGGACCCCTATCAGTTCATAACTCAGATACAGGAAGTGCCCGAAAAGGAACGGTAACCCCGTGAACGGCAATTCGCCTACGCGCGCCTCAGCCGAGCAGGCGTCGAGTGCCGAAAAGAACCGCACAGATTGCGCCTCGTTTGACCCGGCGCGCAGCACGATGGGATCCCGCGGGTGCGCAAATAAGATGTCGAAGCCCCAGCCCGCATCCCTGCCGCTTGCCAAAAAATGCGGGTAGCGCTCTGGGAAGGCATCATGGACACGCAGAAGGTCGTCAATCCCTCGAGGTGCGGGGCGCATCGCCGCCGAACCCTTCATGAGACTTACCGGAGGCGGCCGAGTACGAGCGTCCCGTTCGTGCCGCCGAACCCGAAGGAATTCGACAGGGCGTGTACGATCGGCATCCCCCGCGCCGTGTGCGGAACATAGTCCAGATCGCAGTCCTCGCTCGGCTGGTCGAGATTGATTGTCGGAGGCGCGACTTGCTCATAAATGGCGAGCACGGTGTAGATCGCCTCTATGGCGCCTGCGGCCCCCAAGAGATGGCCTGTCATCGACTTCGTCGAACTCACCGCAAGCCGCTTCGCATGGTCTGCGAACACACGCTTGATCGCCATGGTCTCGGCGCGGTCGCCAAGTGGCGTGGATGTCCCATGCGCGTTGATGTAAGAAATGTCGGACACGTTGAGTCCCGCGTTGCGCAATGCGTAGCGCATGCATCGCGCAGCCCCATCCCCATCTTCCGGCGGACTCGTCATGTGATAGGCGTCGCCGCTCATACCGAAACCTAGGAGTTCAGCATAGATGCGCGCGCCACGCGCCTTGGCATGCTCGAGCTCCTCGAGCACCACAATTGCCCCGCCTTCGCTTAAAACGAAGCCGTCACGGTCGCGATCCCACGGCCGGCTCGCCCGGGCCGGGTCCTCGTTACGCGAGCTGAGTGCGCGGGCGTTACCGAACCCCGCCATCGATGTCGGCGTCACCGCAGCCTCGGCACCCCCTGCTACCATGATATCGGCGTCCCCGTATTCCACTATACGTCCGGCTTCGCCGATCGCATGAGTGGATGTGGTGCAGGCCGTCACAACAGACAGGTTCGGACCCTTGAAACCACACAGTATCGATAGATTCCCGGAGATCATGTTAATGATGCTCATGGGAATATAGAAGGGCGATATTCGCCGCGCGCCCTTTTCCAGGTATTGCCGCGTCGTCTCCTCGATCGTGTGCACGCCGCCGATCCCGGACCCGATGTAGCATCCTATGCGTTCGGCATTCGCCTCGGTGACGGTTATGCCCGCGTCCTTGATTGCCTCCACCCCGGCTGCCATGCCGAGCTGGATGAAGCGGTCCATCTTGCGGGCCTCTTTCTCCGTCACGACCGAGGTGGGATCGAAGCCCCGAACCTCGCCTGCAATGGTCGAAGGAAAGCCCGTCGCATCGAATTGCGTGATAGAACCGATACCGCTCTCGCCGGCTTTGATGCGCCGCCAATTTTCGGCGACATTGAGACCAAGAGGCGTGACGGCCCCAAGCCCGGTGATGACGACGCGCCTCTTGTTCAACTGTACCTCCCCGGATATGGCGTGCTACGACGTACGGAGGCCGCCCGGATCAATTCGCGGCGTGCGAGGTGATGTAGTCGACCGCCTGCTTCACGGTCGTAATCTTCTCCGCCTCGTCATCCGAGATCTCGCAATCAAACTCCTCCTCGAGGGCCATGACAAGCTCCACGGTATCGAGCGAATCTGCACCGAGATCGTCCACGAAGGACGCATCGGTCGAGACTTCGCTTTCATTGACACCGAGTTGCTCGACCACGATCTTCTTTACCCGCTCTTCGATGCTGCTCATCTCTCGTTCCTCCAAAAAATCGTTATAAAGCCGTGCGGCCGCATAGTTACCACATCCCCGCCGTCGAAGTCTACTTTAGGCGCCGATCGGCTAATTCATATACATTCCACCGTTTATGTGCAAGGTCGTTCCAGTAATGTAGGAGGCCTCCGGAGACGCCAGAAATGCCACAGCATGGGCGATATCTTCCGGTGCGCCCAATCGCCCGAGGGGAATCTGCGCAAGCAGAGCGTCTTTCTGGCCCTGGGTGAGCGCCCGCGTCATGTCTGTATCGATAAATCCCGGCGCGATGGCGTTGACCGTGATGTTGCGACTACCCACCTCGCGCGCCAACGCCCGCCCCAGGCCGATCAGGCCGGCCTTGGCGGCGGCATAGTTCGTCTGCCCGGCATTGCCGGTCACGCCGACTACGGAACTGATATTGATGATCCTCCCTTTGCGCGCCTTGCTCATGACCCTGAGACAGCCCCGTGTCAAGCGAAAAACACCGCTCAAGTTGGTGGCGAGGACCATGTCCCAGTCCTCGTCACGCATCCGCATCGCCAGATTGTCGCGCGTGATCGCGCCATTGTTGACGATAATGCTAGGCCATTGCGCGCGCTTGTCGAACTCCGCCAGAAGACCATCAATCGATGGGGGACTGGAAAGATCAAGCACAAACGACCACCCTTGAATACTGTGGGCGGCAAAATATTCCTTGATACTCTCCAGACCCTTCTCCGTCGCCGCAGTCGCGATGATCCCTGCCCCTTGCGCCGCAAGCCGGAGGGCGCACGCCTTACCTATTCCACGACTCGCCCCCGTCACTAAGGCGATTTCGCCACCGAGTGTCATGATCGCCTGCCCCCTTTTTTTATTGCGCGCACCTAGTTTGCGTCGGTCCCCATGGCCGCGCCGAAATCAGCGGGGTCGCCAATGGCGACACAGGGGAGATCAACGATGCGCTTGTTCAGACCTGTAAGCACCTTGCCCGGCCCGCACTCGACGACCCGCGAGGCCCCCCACTCCGCCATGCGGCGTATTGTCTCAACCCAGCGCACCGGAGAGAATAGTTGATTCACCAGGGCCTCGCGAATGCGTTCGGGATCCGACCATCGGGCTGCGTCCACGTTGTGGACCACGGGCACGGCAGGGTTCTTAAAAGGGGTGACCGCAAGCGCCTCGGCGAACTTAGCCGCGGCTTCGCGCATGAGACCGCAATGCGAGGGAGCGCTAACGGCGAGCACTATGGCCCGCTTGGCTCCCGCGCCCCGTGCTGCCCGGATCGCGCGGTCGACTGCGGCCTTGGTTCCGGCGATGACGATTTGACCTGGGGCATTATAGTTGGCGGCGGCAAGCACCTCCCCTTCCGCGCTGTCGCGGCACAAGCCCTCCACCACCTCGTCCGCCAGACCCAAAATTGCCGCCATAGCCCCCTCACCTTCCGGCACCGCCGCCTGCATGAGTGCGCCGCGGCGCGCCACGAGCCGCACTGCTTCCTTGTAATCCAAGGCCTCGGCGCATACCAAGGCCGCGAATTCCCCCAAACTATGACCCGCCATCCATGTCGGCTGCCCCCCGCCGTTTGCTCGCCACGCCCGGTAACAGCCGACATCCGCCGCGAGCAGGGCCGGCTGCGTCACCGCGGTGCGATTCAATGCCTCCTCAGGCCCTGTTTGGGTAAGCGCCCAAAGGTCGTAGCCGAGCACTTCCGACGCCTCGCCGAAGGTCTCCCCGATCGACGCGTGATGTGCTGCCAATGCCTTTAACATGCCCACCGATTGCGACCCCTGTCCGGGGAAAACGAAGGCGGTGCCGCTGCTTGCGTCGTTCATTATCTCGTCGATCCTTTCATTAATACCGGAGAAGCACGGAGCCCCAAGTAAAGCCACCGCCGAATGCCTCCATGAGCACGATATCGCCCCGCTGGATACGGCCGTCCCGGACTCCGGCATCGAACGCGAGCGGGATCGATGCTGCGGATGTGTTGCCGTGTCGATCAACGGTCACTATGACTTGATCCATGGACAGTCCTAACCGTTTGGCAGTCGCGGCGATAATACGAATATTCGCCTGGTGAGGAACGAGCCAGCGGATATCCGATTGCTTCAGATTGTTGGCGGCCAGGGTCTCGCTGACTAAAGCGTCAAGCGTCGTGACCGCTACGCGGAACACTTCATTGCCGCGCATCGTGATGTGGCCGTCCCCGGTGTGCAGCCCCGTCCCGCGGCTCGAAATGCCCCCTGTCGCCGTCAAGAGTTCCTTGTAGGCGCCATCTGCATGCAGGTGCGACGAGAGGATGCCTGGCTCGTCGCTCACCCCGACTACGACAGCGCCCGCGCCATCGCCAAAAAGGACGCAGGTCGACCGGTCCTTCCAGTCGACAATGCGCGACATCGTTTCTGCCCCAACCACGAGTGCGCGCTTCGCGCTCCCTGTCCGGATAAACTTTTCCGCGATCCCCAGGGCATACACAAAACCCGTGCAGACGGCCTGGACATCGAAGGCTGCGGGACCATGGATCCCGAGCCGCTCCTGGAGCAAGCACGCCGTTCCCGGAAATATGCGGTCCGGGGTTGTTGTCGCCACAATGACAAGATCGATGTCGGATGCGAGACAGCCGGCGGCGTCGAGCGCCTGCCGGGCGGCCCGCTCGGCCAAATCACAGGTGGTCTCCTGCGCGGCGGCGATGCGTCGTTCGCGTATACCTGTGCGCGATACGATCCACTCGTCGGACGTATCGACCGTCAGGGCGAGTTCGGCATTACTCACCACGCGCTCGGGAAGAAAACTGCCGGTACCGAGGATGCGAGCGCCCGTCACGCGAGTCCTCTCTGGGGCGGTGGCTCCATTTCACGGCGGATGCGGTCGGGGATGTTGTGGCGCACCTCGCGCAAGGCCACCTCAAGGGCGTTGCGCAGCGCCACCGCATCAGCACTTCCGTGACTTTTCACGACAACGCCGTTCAGACCAACCAGGGTCGCGCCATTGTATCGCTTGGGATCGACCCGGCGGGCGAAGGCCTTCAAGATGGGGCGCGCGACAAGCCCTGCCAGGCGCGTCAAGGCATTGCGTCCGAACTCCTCTTTCAGGAAGGCGCGAATCATGCGCGCCAGCCCCTCGCTGGTCTTCAAGGCGATATTACCCACAAAACCATCGCAGACGATGACATCCGCACTTCCGGCATAGATGCCGTCCCCCTCTACATATCCGATATAGTTCAATCCGCTGCGCGCAAGAAGTTGGGCTGCGGCTTTTACCACTTCGTTGCCTTTGATGTCTTCCACGCCGACGTTCAGGAGGCCCACGCTCGGTCTCTCTTTGCCATCCACGGCGGTGGCGACGATGGTCCCCATGACCGCAAACTGCCGCAGATGCTCGGCGGTGCACTCGACGTTCGCGCCGAGGTCGAGAAGGTGGACATGTCCTTTCAGGGTCGGGAGCGCGGTTACGATCGCCGGACGGTCGATCCCAGGCAGGGTCTTCAACACGAAGTGCGCAACCGCCATGAGTGCACCGGTATTGCCGGCACTGACACAGGCATCTGCCTGCCCATCACGCAACAGCGTGAGCGCGACCCGCATCGAGGAGTCGCGCTTCGTGCGAAGGGCTTGGGCCGGGGGCTCGTCCATGCGCACGACCTCGGTCGCAGGCGCGACACGCAGGCGATCGTCACCCGCGACCCCCAATCGCCGCAACTCGCTTTCGATAACGTCGGGCTGCCCCACGAGCGCAATGCGCACCTCCTCCCGCGCCTTCAGAAAGCTAAGCGCCGCGGAAACCGTCGCGCGCGGGCCATGATCACCCCCCATGGCATCGAGGGCGATAGTGATAGTCACTTATGGCTCCGGGACAGACCTAATCAGGCTTGGTATCGAGGACCTTGCGGCCACGATAATAGCCGTCTGCGCTCACATGGTGGCGGCGGTGCGTCTCGCCGCTCGTCGAGTCAACGGACAAGGTGGGGCGGGACAGGGCGTCATGGGAGCGGCGCATGCCGCGCTTGGAAGGGGTTTTGCGACTCTTCTGTACCGCCATTTGTACTTTCCTCAGTTCCTAATTATCGCGCGTTTCGCGCTTCAATAATTCCGCCAGCCCGGCGAAGGGGTGGATTCCGCCTGCAGGTCGCGCGACGGGCTCACATCCTTCAGGGTGTCTCGGCGCCATCGGTAGGGCCAATATAAGCTCCTCCTCGATGAGTTCCGCGACATCAAGTGGGCCGCCATGATAGCAGACATCCAGCCCTTTTTCCGCAAGCTCCTGCTCATCAGTCTCTGACCGCGCGAATACGCGCCGCCAGTCGGCCCGCGCCTCGAACAAGAACAGGTCTGTGCAGCGCTGGCATATTAAAGGAAGCGACGCCTCGGCGGAACCCACCATCACCGCTCGCCCCTCTTCGTCCCGCCGAAACCCGAAACGGCTGCTGATCGGACCGGCTTGGGCCGCCAAGAGCTCCCCCAGGCGCGCCAAAGGCGCCGGATCGAGGTCGCCCGCGAACTCCAGACCCTGATCCGCGGACCGTTCCGGGTCCACGGATTTCGGTAAATAAGCCGATTCCATGCGCCATGATATAGAAGGGGGACTTGGACTGTCAAAATCGCGTGATGAATACTGGCGCCCAAAGCTTTACAATACCGCCCCGCCTTAACGTGCACGCTTTCGGGAGTATGGGGTGATCAAGAAGCTATTGGTGGCAAACCGCGGGGAGATCGCGGTACGGATAGTTCGGGCCTGCGCCGAAATGGGCATAGAATCCGTCGCGGTATACACCGACGCCGACCGACACGCTTTACACGTCAAGAAGGCGAGCGAGGCCTATAATCTGGGCCCGGACCCGGTCGGCGGGTATTTGAACGCGCACCGTATCACGAGCGTCGCTCTGGGGGCTGGCTGCGACGCCGTGCACCCGGGGTACGGATTTTTGTCGGAAAACCCGGAACTGGCCGAGATATGTATACGGCGTGGGCTTATTTTCGTGGGCCCGTCTCCGAATGTTATCCGTCAGATGGGAGACAAGACGCTCGCGCGGGCGGCCGCGATCGCAGCCGGCCTCCCAGTCGTCCCCGGCAGTGACGGCAATGTCGCTAGCCTAGACGAGGCCGTCGAGGCCGCCAAGATCATAGGCTATCCGGTCATGCTCAAGGCGACCTCAGGCGGAGGCGGCCGCGGTATTCGGCGCTGTGACTCCGAAGGTGAGCTCCGACGCCAATATGACCGGGTGGTCTCCGAAACAACCAAGGCCTTCGGCGCGGCGGAGGTCTTCCTGGAGAAGTGTGTCGTCAATCCGCGCCACATCGAGGTCCAAATCCTCGGCGACCGCTTCGGGAATGTCGTGCATCTCTTTGAGCGCGACTGCTCGATCCAGAGGCGCCACCAGAAATTGCTTGAGGTCGCGCCCTCGCCACAACTCACTGAGGAAGAGCGCGCCGAAGTCTGCGGTTTGGCCGTGCGGGCCGCCAAGTCAGTCGGCTACGAAAATGCGGGGACGGTCGAATTCCTGTTCGATCAGCAGAAGCGGTTTTATTTCATGGAGATGAACACGCGCCTGCAGGTTGAGCACACGGTAACCGAGCAGATTACGGGCGTGGATATCGTGCAGGAGCAGATTCTGATCGCGGCCGGGAACCCGCTATCCTACGCGCAGGACGAGATCCATAGACGCGGGTACGCAATGCAATTCCGTATTAACGCCGAGGATCCGAAAAACGATTTCCTGCCGAATTTCGGCCGCATCACCCGCTACTATTCACCCGGAGGCCCGGGCGTGCGGACCGATGCCGCCATCTACACGGGCTATGAGTTTCCGCCCTACTATGATTCGATGTGCGCGAAGCTGACCATATGGGCGCTGACCTGGGACAAGGCCCTGGCCCGTGCGCGACGCGCGCTCCTGGACATGGGTGTCTCCGGCGTGAAGACGACCATACCCTATCATCTCGAGATCCTGCAGACTGCGGAATTTCGCAGTGGACGTTTTAATACCGCCTTCGTCGAGGAGCACCCCGAACTTAGTAATTATTCGGTCCGCCGCCCGACATCGCATCTGGCGGCGGCCATCGCCGCCGCGATCGCTGCGCATCATGGTTTATGAGCGCGGTCCTGGCCGCGCCCACAGCGATCGAGACGCCACAGCGGGCGCCGGGTATAATCCAGCACTCATGAAGACAGGTAGGTAATCGTGCCAAAGACACGCGTACAAATCACGGATGTGGTCCTGCGGGACGCCCATCAATCCCTGATCGCAACCCGCATGCGCACGGAGGACATGTTGCCGGCTTGCCCGGACCTTGATGCCATCGGCTATTGGTCGCTCGAGGCCTGGGGGGGCGCGACTTTTGACGCCTGTCTGCGTTACCTGAAAGAAGACCCCTGGGAACGCCTGCGACTACTGAAGGCCGCCCTGCCCCGCACCCGCATCCAGATGCTGCTGCGCGGTCAGAATCTGCTCGGCTATAGGCATTATTCGGATGATGTGGTCCGCGCGTTCGTGGCCAAAGCTGCGCAAAACGGCGTTGATGTCTTTCGTATATTCGACGCGATGAACGACGCCCGCAACTTGCGTGTGGCTATCGAAGCGGTTCTCGAAGTCGGCAAGCATGCCGAAGGTACTCTTTGCTATACCACGAGCCCGGTCCACAACGTACCGACCTTCGTGGCCATGGCACGCGAATTGGAGGCTATGGGCTGCCAGACGATCGCCATCAAGGACATGGCCGGACTTTTGACGCCCACCAAGACCACAGCACTCGTCAAGGCCTTGGTGAAGGCCGTCAAAGTTCCCTTGCATTTGCACTCCCATTCAACCTCGGGCCTTGCGGCGATCTGTCAGTGGAAGGCGATTGAAAGTGGTTGTTATCTGATCGATACGGCGCTGTCATCCTTCGGCGAGGGGACGAGTCATCCCCCGACCGAAAGCCTGGTCGCCGCGCTGCGCGGTACCCCCTACGATACGGGCCTCGATCTCGAGCGTCTCGAGCGAATCAACGCGTATTTCCGCGACGTCCGCAAGCGCTACCACCAATTCGAAAGTGATCATACGGGCGTGGATAGCCGCGTCCATGTCAACCAGGTGCCCGGCGGGATGATTTCGAATCTTGCCAACCAATTAAAGGAGCAGGGCGCCCTGGACCGCATGGATGAGGTCCTGCTCGAAATCCCACGCGTGCGCGCCGACCTCGGTTATCCGCCGCTTGTTACGCCGACGTCCCAGATCGTGGGCACACAGGCTGTGTTGAACGTCATTACCGGGCAACGATACAAGAGCATTACAAATGAGGTGAAGCTCTACCTCCAGGGGCGCTATGGCGCACCCCCCGGAACCGTGGACAGTCGGGTTCGGAGGATGGCTATCGGCGGTCAGCCTGTGATCACGCACCGGCCCGCCGACGATATCCCGCCCGAGATGGAAAAGTTGCGCGCCGAGATTGGTAATCTCGCCAAGAGCGAAGAGGACGTCCTGACCTATGCTATGTTCCCGGAGGTCGGCCGCCAGTTCCTCGAGGAACGCGCCGCCGGGACCCTGCAGCCTGAAGAACTCTTGCCGCCGCCCGAGGCGCAGTCAGCCCCCTGTTACCTCGCGCCCACCGATTTCAATGTCACCATGCACGGCGAGACCTACAACATCAAGATCCGCGGCGCCGGCCACAAGAGCGAGGACCGCAGGCCCTTCTACGTCTATGTCGACGGGATGCCGGAGGAGATCATGGTCGAGACCATGGGCATCGTGCCGATAGAGGGGGGGAGTAGCGATTTTCGCGAGCCGATGACGGCAGCCGAGACGGCCGCCAGGGTATCGCACGCGCGCCCGAAGGCGCATAAGGCGGGAGATGTCACGAGCGCCATGCCAGGCACCGTGGTCGATGTCTTGGTCACCGTAGGTCAGGTCTTGAAGGCCGGGGACCCCGTGCTCGTCATCGAGGCCATGAAAATGGAAAACGAGGTGCCGGCGCCGATACAGGGCACGGTCAAGGCGATCCATATCAAGAAGGGTGATAGCGTGAATCCCAACGAAGCGCTCGTCGAGATCGGCTAGACTGTGACTGTCCCACAGCGTCTGATCCTGGCTTCCGGTTCGCGCTACCGCTACGAGCTTTTGGCGCGCCTCAAGATCCCTTTCGAGGTGATGGTCCCGGATGCCGACGAGACTGCACGGCCCAATGAAGGTGCGCGGGAATTGACGGAACGGCTTGCGATCGCCAAAGCCTGGGCGGTGCACCCCAAGGCGCCGGATGCCCTCATTATAGGCTCGGACCAGGTCGCCGAATATGATGGCGAGATCGTGGGTAAGCCAGGCGGCTTCGATGAGGCAGCCCGCCAGCTGCGCCGCATCTCCGGCAAGACCGCGCGTCTGTACACGGGCCTTGCGCTCCTGAACGCGAAGACCGGCCGAATGCAATCGGACGTCGCGCTGTTTGAGGTCACGTTCAGGAAGCTCGGCGAGGAACACATCAACCGCTACCTGCAAAAGGAGCGCCCCTACGACTGCGCCGGGAGCGTGAAATCCGAAGGGCTCGGCGTTGCTTTGCTCGAGCGCTTCCAGGGCGACGACCCAAACACTCTGATCGGATTGCCGCTCATCCGCCTTGTGCGCATGCTCGAAGCCGAGGGGCTCGATGTCCTCTAGACCGGCGCTCGCGCAAGGCGCCCGGCGCATGAGATGCCCTCCGGCCTAGGTCCCAAGGACTTAGCTATGCGGCGCGCGCACAGATAGGCCTTGTCGCATGCGCCCCAAGGCCTCTTCAAGCAATGCATGGCGGCATCCGAAATTCAAGCGTACGAAGCCCGGCGCCCCAAAGTCCGCGCCATCCGAGAGCCCGACCCCTGCCGCCTCAAAAAATCGCTGGGGATTTTCCACAGCGAGACTGCGGGCATCTATCCAGGCGAGGTAGGTCGCCTCCACCATCGCAACCCCGAGGCCTGGCATCGTGCGTATCGACGCGATCAGGGTCTCGGCATTGCGCCGCAGGTATTCGATCAACGCGCGGCGCCATGGTTCACCTTCGCGGTAGGCGGCGAGCGCTGCGGCAAAGCCCAGCACGTTGATGTCCGGAACGATGCCTTTCATGTGCCCGCGAAAGCGCGCGCGCAGCGCCGGGTCCGGGATGACTGCAAAGGAAAACCCGAGCCCTGGGATATTGAAGGTCTTGCTCGGGGCCATGAGCGTTATAGTCCGCTGCGCGAACTCGGGGTCCAAATTGGCGATGGAGCGATGACGCCGAGACGCATCGAGCACCAGTCCGGCGTGGATCTCATCGGCACAGAGCGTGAGGTCATGACGTTCGCAGAAACGCGCCAGGCGCTCCAGTTCCTCGACCTCATATACGCGCCCGACCGGGTTATGCGGATTGCACAGCAAAAAAAGGCGGGTGTCCCGGGTGACGGATGCCTCGAGGGCGTCCCAGTCGATCGTGTAGCGATCGCTGGCAAGCCGTAGCGGCACGACCACGAGCCGCCGCGCGGCGAGACCCGGTGCGCTGAGGAACGGTGGGTAAACGGGCGTGAGCGTAAGCACGGCATCGCCCGGTGCGCCCGTCGCCCGGCAGGCAAGATTGAGCCCCGTCACAAGACCCGGCAACCACACGATCCAGTCCGGGCGCAACATCCAGCCATTGTGGTCCGCGACATGGGCGAGAATCGCCTCCAGAAGCCCTTGGGGCGCATTGCCGTAACCAAATACGCCGTGCGCCACCCTCTCCTGCAAGGCGCGAACGATCGCGGGGGGTGACGCGAAGTCCATGTCGGCTACCCACAGCGGCAGGATATCCCGATCCCGATAGCGATCCCATTTGACGCTATCGGTGTTACGTCGTTCGATCACGGTATCGAATCCGGTCACACTTACTCCCCCGTCGGTATCGAGGCCGACCATTGAACACGAACCCTCGGTGTGATTCTGGCACAACACTTCGCCCTGGTCGCGGCCGGCCCGCGCTCGCGGTAGGGAAAGAGGCTCCGCGTCACTTCGGCTAGTCTACCGGCTTGTGCAAGTGGCAGTACCCAGGTCGAACACGCTCAACCAGAGGCTCCCATTTCTTAAGCTGGATCATGCGGACCTCATCTCGGAGTACTCTATGTCTGCTCCTTTGAATGCGCGATTAGTCGGCCTACGGCGAGTCGGACGATAGGGCGAAAAATATGCTTTTCCGGCCGGCACATCGCTTACTGGAGTCATGGCCATGAGCTTGTCTCTCGCCCTGGCGCAGTCGGCGTCGCGCATCACGCGCTGCGACTTCCGACAATCACAAAAGGCGGGGATAAGCGCCACGGCGCTGAGTGATTATGGCAATTCACTTTTAAGGATGAAAGGCGAAAACATGGCAGACACAGTGGCAAACTTCACGCTCGAAAGGCTAAGTGCGTAGAGTACACGGCGCTTCTACGGCTATTCCGGCGACGAAATAGTCAGCTTTTCCGGCGCCATGGGCCGCGCAGGAGGCACCATGGATCCTAAGGGGCCGTAGATGGGCTCGGTAACGTGTGCGTCTCCTGAACGAGGAGCAGGAGGAGCTCGTGCTTTACGGGCACGACGAGCGCACGGCCAGGTTCTGGCGGCGCCACAGAAACGTGCGGTTGGGCTATTTTGTTGAGGTGGGGCAGGCGGCACCGACGTCGCAAGCCAGATCGCCGATCCGACAGGCCGCCATGCCTTGTGGGGCACTTATGAGCCGCGACCGACAGGGATCTGGCGCTTCATGCCCCCCGCAACGACCCGCGGGTTACACTTATGGTGGCGACCCTTGTGTGCCTCATCCATGGAGACGGAACCCGATGCCTTCCCATCCAGAGAATCAGCCGAACACCGTGAAGCTCGACCGTGCCGACCTGAAGAAGACGCGCGAACGCGTCACTATATCGGCGGGTGTGGTGCACGAAGTCATTCGCGAAGAGGGCGAGCAGGAGCTGCAGCGCTCAACCGAGGCCTTGGCTTGGTCAGGGCTCGCCGCCGGCCTCTCCATGGGGTTTTCCATGCTAGCCCAAGGCATAATCCTCAACGGCCTTGCGCCGAGCCCATCGCGCAAACTCATCGCGGGTTTCGGCTATACCCTGGGATTCGTCATCGTGATCCTTGGACGACAACAGCTTTTCACCGAAAACACCTTAACCCCCATACTTCCGCTAATGCAGGAAATGACGTGGCGCAAGTTTGCGCGCGTCATGAAGCTCTGGGCGACCGTGCTTGCCACCAACCTGATAGGAACCCTGCTGTTCGCCTGGGCCATCGCCGACACCTCGCTTTTTGGCGCCGGCATGCAACACACGCTCACCGATCTCGGACGTCACGCGATCCGGCCGTTCGCCCCCATGGTGCTGGGTGCGGTGTTCGCCGGCTGGCTCGTCGCCCTGATGGTATGGTTGTTGCCGGCGGCCGAGACGGCGCGCGTCATCATTATCATGCTCCTCACCTACGTCATCAGTATCGCCGGCTTCCCGCACCTCATCGCCGGCTCTGTGGAGGTTTTTTACCTCGTTCTGCGTGGGGTGATCTCCTGGCAGGAATACTTCACGCGCTTCATGATCCCGACCTTCATCGGGAATGTGAGTGGAGGTGTCATCCTGGTCGCGGCCTTGAATCACGCGCAAGCGACCGCGGGTGCGCCACCTCCGGAGGCCTGAACCCTGCCCCCCCGAGCCAAGACGGCCACATCGTCCACCCCTAAGCCGGATCAAGGCGGCCGCCTGCATCGGTACGATAGGCACGGGTTGGGGGAACGGGGCGAGGCGCCCGGACCGTTCTTCAGCGGGGATGCGGGGGCCGATGAGGCGGAGGCCCTTCCCCGCGCCATCCGGCAAACGATCGGCTCTTTTGGTAAAGCGCGGCATGCGAACACAAGGATTGGGCAAGCTACCCGGGGTCGAGCCGGGCGGGCGCGAGCCACCTCTCTCCCTTCACGTAGGAGAATTTATGCCAAATACTCAGGATGTGGTCGTCATAACGGGTGCGAGCGCCGGACATGGCCGCGCCGTAGCGCGTAGTTTTGCGCGCGAAGGGGCCAAGATCGGCTTACTCGCGCGGGGACGGGAAGGGCTGGAGGCCGCCGGGCGCGAGGTGGAATCCTTGGGCGGTCAGGCGCTTGTCGTGCCGACCGACGTCTCGGACCCGGAACAGGTCGAGGCCGCCGCGCAAGCGGTCGAGGCGGAGTTCGGGCCGATCACGGTGTGGGTCAATAACGCCATGGTCTCGGTCTTTTCGCCCGTCAAGAAATTGCGCCCCGAGGAGGTGGCGCGGGTCACGGAGGTGACCTACCTCGGGTACGTCTATGGGACTATGGCCGCCCTGCGCCGCATGCTGCCGCGCGACCGTGGTGTCATCATTCAGGTCGGCTCGGCGCTCGCCTACCGCGGCATCCCGCTGCAAGCCGCCTACTGCGGCGCCAAACACGCCATCCAGGGGTTTACCGAATCCCTGCGCACGGAGCTCCTCCACGACAAGAGCCACGTACGCGTCACTCTGATCCAGATGCCGGCCATGAATACAACACAATTCTCCTGGTCCAAGAACCATATGGCGCATAATCCTCAACCCGTTCCACCGATTTACGAACCGGAAGTCGCGGCGCGCGCCGTGGTATGGGCGGCGCGCCACGACCGGCGCGAGATCGATGTTGGCGCCTCCACCGTCGCGGCAATCATCGCCAACAAGCTCGCCCCCGGGATCCTCGACCATTATTTGGCGCGCCAAGGTTACAGTGCCCAACAGGCGCCGGAACTCGCCGACCCTGAACGCCCCAACAACCTTTGGGAACCGGTTCCGGGCGATCACGGGGTCCATGGACCGTTTTCCGCGCGTTCCACGCGCCATAGCCCGCAGGTGTGGACGACGCTGCATCGCGGCACGATCGCCGCAATCACGGGGCTTGCGCTCGCCGCTCTGGCGGCCGGCCTCTGGGGCGGACGGCGCGTAGCCCGAGCGCTTCCTGCCCCGAGTCGTCGCCTCGCGAGCGCGGAGGGACCCGGGCTTCGTGAATTGCCGGCGGCGTGATCGGAAGTAGAAAAGCGAACGTCCTTGCGCCTATGTGCTGGCAAAGCGTGAGGATTCGGTTAAAATGGCGCGCGCGATGCCTGTCATAAGGTTGTCATGAATGCCCCTTAGGCTTCATGGCGATCAAACAACCCTAGAGGCAGCTATGTTGAAAAACTCGAGCAGGAACCCCGTAAAAGCCGCGATAGGGGGGACGGTACTCGCCCTGACCCTGGCCGGGGTCATGGGCTCTCCGACGGCGTCGGCGCGCACGCTCAACATAACGGAAACGGGCTCCACCCTTCTTTATCCGCTTTTTAACCTCTGGGTGCCCGCTTACACCCACAGCCACCCGGGCGTGCGTATCAACACGCAAGGGACCGGAAGCGGCACCGGCATCTCGGAGGCCGTGTCGGGCGTCGCTCAGATCGGGGCGTCAGACGCCTATATGAGCAACATGCAGATGAAGCAGAATCCGACGATTCTGAACATCCCCCTGGCCATCTCCGCGCAGACTGTCAACTACAACATTCCGGGCCTAAACGGCATTCATCTCAAACTGAGTGGGCCCGTGCTGGCCGGGATCTACGACGGCCATATCCGTTACTGGAACGCACCGGCCATTGCGCAGCTGAACCCCGGCGTACGTCTGCCGCATCATCTCATCACGCCGATCCATAGAACGGATGGGAGTGGCGACACCTTTATATTTAGCCAGTACCTGTCCTTCTCGACGCCATACTGGAACTCGCACGCGGGTTACGGCACCACGATCAGTTGGCCCGCGGTACCGGGTGGTTTGGGTGCGCTTGGTAACCCGGGCATGGTGCAGGCTTCGGCGCAGACGCCCTACTCCATCGCCTACATCGGCGTGAGCTTCACGAAGGAAGTGAAGCGCGCGCATCTTGGTACAGCGATGCTGAAGAACCGCGCCGGCCGCTTCCTGCTTCCGACCAAGAAGACCGTGACGGCTGCCGCGGCGCAACTCGTCAAGAAGACGCCGGTCGACGAGCGCATCAGCCTCGTGTTCGCGCCGGGCGCTGGGTCTTACCCGATCATTAACTATGAGTACGCGATCGTGAACGACCACCAGGCGAATGGCGACATGGCTCAGGCTCTGCGCACCTTCCTGTCGTGGGCAGTTGATACCCATGAAGGAAATGCGCGCCGCTTCCTGCGTCAGGTGCGATTCATTGCCTTGCCTGCGCGCATCTCCGCGCTCAGCCGCAAGCAGATCGCGAAGATCCATTAACGAGAGCAAAAGGCCGGGGCCCCAAAAGGCCCCGGCCCTTTTTCTGAGAGCGTCATGAAGCTTCGGCCATTCCGGATCGTCCTCGTACTCGTCACAAGCCTCATACCGCTCGCTCTGCTGGCTATTCTCGTGTTTCTAGCCCGCTATTCATGGCCGGCCCTGACATTCAATGGCTGGCATTTTCTTACCGGCCACACCTGGAATCTGGGTAATCTCTATGCTGATCCCGTGGTGCAGCGTGGGGTGCTCGCGCCCGTAGGCGCGAATTACGGGATTCTCGTATTCATTGTAGGCACTCTGTTGACTTCGGCCATCGCGCTTATTATCGCGGTCCCCATAAGTCTCGGGGTGGCGGTGTTCCTAGCCGAGGGGCTGCGCAGCCGTCTCAGGACCCCCTTGTCGTTCGTAGTCGAGATGCTCGCGGCGGTACCGAGCGTGGTGTACGGACTCTGGGGCTATGCCGTGCTCACGCCTCTTGTGGCGCACACCCTAGGGCCCGGCCTGCGCTCTGTGCTGGGCTTCATTCCTTTCTTCTCTGGCGCGGTTGGGAGCGGCTATGGTCTGCTCGCCGCCTCCATTGTGCTTGCGCTCATGGTGGTGCCTATCATTGCGGCGACCGTGCGCGATGCCTTGGCGCAGGTCCCGTCGGAAACGAAGGAGGCCGCCTACGCCCTGGGCGCCACTCACTTCGAAGTGGTGCGACGCGCCATGTTACCGGCGGTGCGCGGCAACATCATCGGGGCCTGCATCCTCGGTCTTGGCCGCGCATTGGGCGAGACCATGGCGGTCCTTATGGTGAGCGGCGGGGCCTTGAATTACTTTCCAGGGAACATCTATAGTCCGGTCACGACTATGGCCTCGTTTATCGTGTCGCAGCTCGATAGCGCGATGCAGGATCCGACCGGGATGGCGGTGCGGTCGCTCGCCGAGATTGCGCTCATACTCTTCATCATCTCGGTCCTCACCAATATCATAGCGCGCCTACTCACCGGAACCTCGCACAATGCCTCCGCCGTTTAATATCTCGCGTATCGCACGCCGTAAATGGCTCTCCGGATTAGGCTGGGGGCTGGCTGCGGCATCGTTCGTGCTAGTGGCGACCCCGCTCCTCGACATTCTCTTTACGGTCATTCGCAAGGGTATGTCCGCCTTGTCGTTTTCGCTCTTTACGCAGGTCACGAATGGCATCTCCGGCGGATTGCTCAATGCCATCACGGGCACGCTCGTGCTGGTCTCGGGAGCCCTCATATTCGCAGCCCCGGTGGGAATCCTTGCGGGCATTTATCTCTCGGAGTTCGGCCGGGGCCGGTTCGGGCGCACGGTCCGCTTCCTGGACGATGTCCTGGCCGGCGTGCCGTCCATCGTTCTGGGTTACTTCAGTTATGTGACGCTTGTCATAGGGTTGGGCTGGCAGTTCTCGGTGCTTGCCGGATCTTTGACACTTGCGATCATGGTCGTCCCCTACATTGCGCGCTTCACCGAGATCTCTTTCATGCAAGTGCCAGGTGGTCTGCGCGAGGCGGGCTACGCCTTGGGCTTGCGCGAGCTTACCGTGATCACACGTCTTGCCTTGCCCCTTGCTTTGCCCGGCATATTGACGGGTGTTCTGTTCGCCATCGCCATAGCCCTCGGCGAGACCGCGCCCCTGATCTACACCGCAGGCTGGTCGAATTTCCTCTGGAACGGGAAGCTCGTCCACGAGCCCATCGGCTACCTCACCTATGTCATTTGGAGCTTCATCAATCAGCCCTATCGTTCGGCGCACGCCCTGGCTTTCGCCGCCGCCTTCCTGGTGATCCTTATGGTGCTCGTCATTAACGTGGGCCTGAACGTAGCCTTGCGCCGCGCGCGCCCTGCGCGAACGGGCCTGCGCTAACAAAAAAGAAGACGGCAGTCCGCGGTGCATCGTGGCCACTGCCCTTATCTTTGTCTTTGTGCACAAAAATGGCGCCATGATTATACG
>JAJYHM010000039.1 GCA_021784755.1 Pseudomonadota bacterium | reverse complement strand
CATGGTGAGAAATACGGCGGGAAGGTCGGGGCCCCAGCGCGCTGGGGTCTACGAACGGTCGTTAGGCTCGCAGTCGCAACGCGCACCCAGTCTTCCACTGAGTCCGCGAACCAGAGACGTCTTGCGGTGTTATCCACCACGCCTTCGAGGGCGGGTGCTCGCGCATCGACCGAGTTGTCGAGAATGTGTATGAGATCGAAGTCACCAAGTGATCGCGACAGGTTCGTCATGGACCGGTAATAGCGATCGACGATAGTATCCACGGGGATCGGATGGCCTCCCTCCATGTAGCGCCGCGCGACCCGATAGGCGTTGATGGCCGGATCCCGGGTCGCGACGAAGAGGAGGTGGGTGCGACAGCCCTTGTCGCGCGCCGCCCGCACGAAACGGGCGGGGTCACCGTGCGCGGCGAACACCGTTTCCCAGACGATATCCTGACCGGCCGCAAGCGCCCGGTATCGCAGCCTGCCGGCCGCAAGGGCTGCTCGCGGCGCGTTTGTGCTGGCACGAAAGCCACCGGGAAGCGAGGCCGTAATGGCATCCGGGTCCACGAGACACAGATCCCGAAACCACGACAGATCGACCATGCGATGTGTCACGGTAGTCTTTCCAGACCCGTTGGGCCCGGCAATTACGAGAAGGGTGGGCTTAGTCGGCTCGCTCATAAGGGGGAGACGGGCCCTCACCGTAACCTTGGTTCACGGCGGCGCGCAGGCGTTCGATGTGACGCTGAAGCCGCGCCTCGTCCTTCGCGACCATGGTCTCCCGCCAGCCCGCGAAAAGCCGATCCCACGGGGCTCTGGGGTTATCGAGATAGGCCGCGGTGTCCGGCAAACCGGCCGGGGCCTCATCGTGCGGTCGGTCCTTTTTCATAACGATATTATATCACAAGGGCGTCCAGGGGCGCCCTCTTGTGCGCGGGGATTGCTCGTCGCGGACGAAGGCGACCATGGCCTTCGCTAGGAGTCGCTTCGACCGGTCACCCGCGCGGCGTCTATTGTCGCTTCAAGGGCCTTTCCCACGCGTTCCGGCGTGAGATCCTCGAGACAGCGCAAGTGACCCAAGGGGCAGGTGCGGGCGAAGCAGGGACTGCATTCGAGATCCAGGGTGACCGTGATCGCGCGGTCGTCCAAGGGTGGGGTGTGGCGGGGATCCGAGGATCCAAAGACTGCCGCCATGGGTTTACGGAGGCTGGCCGCGACATGCATGAGGCCCGAGTCGTTGCTGACGACCGCGCCGGCCAGGGCCATGAGGTCCACGGCCTCGAGCAGCGTCGTTTTTCCGGTCAGATCCACGCACGTGCTATGGGAGAGTGCGCTTATGGCCTCGCCGATCTCCCGATCGCGCGGGCCGCCGAGCACGAGGACGCGCCATCCGCGATCATGGTAGGTCCGCGCAAGCGCTGCGAAATGGCGGGCGGGCCAGCGTTTCGCGGGACCGTATTCGGCCCCGGGGCAGAGCGCGAGGAGCGGCGCCGCAAGATCGATCCCGAAGCGTTCGGCGCACCGCCTTCCCGCTTCCGGGTCGGCGCGAAGGCGCGGGGCCGGGACCTCCGGCAAGGGCTCGCCGGGCTCGAGCCCCAGGAGCAAAAAGCGCTCGACGGTCTTTAGTTTGGCGCCGGCAGGCTCGTGACGGATATCGTTGATGAGCCCGAAGCGGGCCTCGCCGAGATAAGCCGTGCGCCGCTGCGCCCCGCTCGCCCAGGCGGGGAGCGCCGACTTATAGGAGCGCGGTAGGACATAGGCTTGTGTGTAGTGCCGTTCCCGCAGTTGGCGTCCGAGCCGCAGGCGTTCGCGCAGGGCAAGCCGGCCGTGCGGGATGGCGAGCGCCATGGCCTCGGCGATCTCCGGCATGCGGGTAGCGAGCGGCAGGGTTGCAGGTGGAGCGATGAGGTCCAGGGCACGCTGCGGGTCGCGCGCCTTCAAGATCTGGAAGAGGCTCTGCGCCATGACCATATCGCCGACCCAGGCCGGGCCCACGATCAGCGCCCGCGATGCACCCACGCGTCGCCCCTAACGGTCTTGGAGGACGTAGACGGTCCCGCAGTAGGGACAGCGCTCCTCGCCGCTTACCTCGATCGGCAGGAACACGCGGGGATGCGAGTTCCAGAGGCTCATGCCCGGCATCGGGCAATGCAGAGGGAGGTCCTTGCGTGCGATCTCGACGCGCATGGCGCGGGCGGTCGGCGCCGCCGCTACCCGTTCCCGGTCCATGTCAGCCCTTCCGTGAGAGACGCGTGGCTTCCGGCTTGCTCGCCGGGGTCACCCACTCGGGGTGGGTCTTGCGGCGCCCGTGCACCTGCTCGAAATACAAAGCCTGAAGCTTCTCGGTGATCGGTCCGCGCCGTCCCCGGCCTATGGCCCGGAAATCGAGCTCGCGAATGGGCGTGATCTCGGCCGCGGTCCCCGAGAAGAAGGCCTCGTCGGCGATGTAGACCTCGTCGCGCGTGATGCGTTTCTCGCGCACCGGCACGCCGATCTCGCCTGCGAGCTCTATGACCGTCTCGCGCGTAATGCCCTCGAGGGCTGCGGTGAGTTCCGGCGTGAGCAGCTTGCCGTCGCGGACGATGAAGATGTTCTCCCCGCTCCCTTCCGCCACATAGCCTTCGGTATCCAGGAGCAAGGCCTCGTCGCAGCCGCATTGCTGGGCCTCGCGCAGTGCCAGCATGGAGTTCATGTAGTTGCCGTTGCTCTTGGCCTTGCAGAGGGCCACATTGACGTGATGGCGGTTGAATGACGAGGTTTTGATGCGTATTCCGCGCTCCAGCGCCTCTTCTCCGAGATAGGCACCCCACGCCCAGGCGGCGACGATCAGGTGGACCTTGAGTTTGTCGGCGCGCAGGCCCATGCCCTCGGCCCCATAGAACGCCATGGGTCGGATATAGGCGGATTCGAGGCCGTTTTCGCGCACCGAGGCCAGGATTGCCTCGCGCACCGTTTCCTTGTCGTAGGGCATCTCCATGCCCATGATGTGCGCCGAACGAAACAGGCGGTCGACGTGGGCGTCGAGCCGGAAAACCGCGGGTCCTGCGCTCGTCGGGTAGGCGCGCACCCCCTCGAAGACCCCCATCCCATAGTGCAGGGTGTGGGTGAGGACGTGGGTGTTCGCGTCGCGCCAGGGCACGAGCTTGCCGTCGTACCAAATGACCCCGTCACGATCCGCCATCGACATACCAAAACCTCCTCGCAAAGTCGCCTGTCATGGCTTGGGCCGTGTTGCCCAAAGCCGATTCATACTGAACCGAAAAAACCCGCTTCGCAACGGGGGGACCGAGGGGCCTCTCGGCTTATCCACCCCATTGCGCTAGACTGGTCCCCACCATGGAAAGACTCGTCGACAAGGCGCTCGAAGACTACGCCCGTGCCCATATCACGGCCCTGCCGGAGGCGCTCGCGGAGATCGAGCATTATACCCGCGCGCACCGCGCCGATGCAGGGATGCTGAGCGGTCCCGTGGAGGCGGCGCTCTTACGGCTCCTCGTCATGCTCTGTCCGGCCCGGCGGGTCCTGGAGATCGGCCTCTTTACCGGCTACTCGGCGCTGGCCATGGCAAGCGCCCTCCCCCCGGACGGCGAGGTGCTGTCTTGTGAACGGGACCCCGAGGCCATCGCCATCGCCCAGCGCTTCTTCGATCGCACCCCGTATGGCCGCAAGATCCACATCCGGCCCGGCCCCGCGCTCGACACCTTGGAGGCCTTGCGCGATGAGGTCTTCGATCTGGTTTTTCTGGATGCCGACAAGGAAAACTACCCCGCCTACTACGAACGCGCACTTCCTTTGCTGCGTCCCGGGGGCTTGTTCGTCGCCGACAACACGCTTTGGTCCGGCCGGGTGTTGGCGCCCACGACGCCCGCCGATCTCGGTATCGCGGCCTTCAACCGCAAGGTCCACAACGACCCCAGCGTCGACGCCGTGCTCCTTACGGTGCGCGACGGGGTCACCGTCGCCCGCAAGAAGACGGCCCCGCTCTAGCGCCGCATCGAGTCGAAAAACTCCGCGTTGTTCTTAGTGGCCTTGAGCTTGTCGAGCAGGAATTCCGATCCCTCGACATCGTCCATCGGGTGCAGCAGTTTGCGCAGGATCCAGAGCTTTTGGAGCTCGCTCGGATCGATGAGCAATTCCTCGCGCCGTGTCCCCGAACGATTGATGTTGATCGCAGGATAGACGCGCTTTTCGGCGAGGCGGCGATCGAGGTGGATCTCCATGTTGCCCGTGCCCTTGAACTCCTCGTAGATCACGTCGTCCATCTTGGAGCCGGTCTCGACGAGCGTTGTGGCCAGGATGGTCAGGCTGCCGCCTTCCTCGATGTTGCGCGCCGCCCCGAAGAAGCGCTTGGGGCGCTGCAGGGCATTGGCGTCGACGCCGCCCGTCAGCACCTTGCCCGAGGCCGGGACCACGGTGTTATAGGCGCGCGCCAGACGCGTGATCGAGTCGAGCAGGATGATGACATCGCGCTTGTGTTCCACGAGCCGCTTGGCCTTCTCGATGACCATCTCGGCCACTTGCACGTGGCGGGTCGCGGGTTCGTCGAAGGTCGAGGAGATCACTTCCCCGCGCACTGAGCGGGTCATCTCCGTCACCTCTTCCGGCCGCTCGTCGATGAGCAGCACGATCAACACGCATTCCGGGTGATTGGCCGTGATCGAGTGAGCGATCTGCTGGAGCATCACCGTCTTACCGCTCTTCGGCGATGACACGATAAGGCCGCGCTGGCCCTTGCCGATGGGTGATATGAGATCGATAACGCGGGAGGTCAGGTTTTCGGTCGAGGCGTTCGCCTGTTCGAGCTTCAGGCGCTTGAGCGGATGGAGCGGCGTCAGGTTCTCAAAGAGGACCTTGTTGCGCGCCTCCTCGGGCGGCTGGAAATTGATGTTTTCCACTTTGAGGAGCGCGAAATACCGCTCGGACTCCTTCGGGGGCCGGATATTGCCGGTCACCGTGTCGCCCGTGCGCAGATTGAAGCGACGGATCTGGCTCGGGCTTACGTAGATGTCGTCGGGCCCGGCAAGATAGGAGCTGTCCGATGAGCGCAGGAAGCCGAAGCCGTCCTGCAGGATCTCGACGACGCCTTCGCCGACGATATCCTCGCCCTTCTTGGCCTGCGCCTTCAGGATCGCGAAGATAAGGTCTTGCTTGCGCAGCCGACTTCCGCCTTCGAGATCGAGGGCAACGGCCATTTCCACCAATTCAGTAGCGGGTTTTCGTTTCAGTTCGGAAAGGTGCATTGTCATCTTTTTGAGAAACCGTCAGGCATGAAAAGGCGGGTGAATCCGCGACCTGATCAGAAAAGGGGTTGAGATATGCGAAAGCAGGGGAACCGCGCTTTCTGATGCGAGACCTTAGCACCTCGGCCGCCCGCCGTCTAGTATCGTGAGCGACCGAGGCTGTGACACTACAGGTTGTCGTCCAAAAAGGCCGAGAGCTGGGACTTGGACATGGCGCCCACCTTGGTCGCCTCGATACCGCCGTTCTTGAAGAGCATGAGGGTTGGGATGCCGCGAATGCCGTACTTGGGCGGCGTCGCCGGGTTTTCGTCGATATTGAGTTTGGCGACCGTGAGCTTGTCCTTGTAATCGCGGGCAACCTCCTCCAGGACCGGGGCGATCATTTTGCACGGCCCGCACCACTCGGCCCAGTAATCCACTAGCACGGGGCCGGACGCATTCAATACGGCCTCCTGAAAGGTGTCGTCGGTCACGTATATGATGCCTTGGCTCATGGTTGGGGTCTCGGTTGGTCAGTTATGTTTGGATTGCCGGTTGAGAGGAGTACGTCGCAGTAGGGCTATTGTGGACGGAACGGACAGAAGTTGGCAAGTCTCCCCGTGGTTTCCCCGGCCTCCGCCTTTTGCTATTCTAGTTCCTTAATGAAAGATACCCACCTTACTCAGCAGGCGTTTTCCGACCTCGGGTTGCCAGAAGTGGTCCTAGCCGGCGTTCTCAAGGCCGGATTCACCCATTGTACGCCCATTCAGGCCGCAACCCTGCCCAAGGCGCTCGCGGGCCACGACGTGGCGGGCCAAGCGCAGACCGGGACCGGCAAGACCGCGGCCTTTCTGCTTGCGGTGTTCAATCGCCTTCTCACTCAGGAGCCGCGACCCGGGCGGCGGCCCAATCAGCCGCGCGCCTTGATCCTGGCACCGACGCGCGAGCTTGCGATCCAGATCCACAAGGACGCGGTCTTGCTGGGGCAGGAGTGCGGGCTCAGCTTCAAGCTGGCCTACGGGGGGACCGGTTACGACAGCCAGCGCAAAGACATCGAAGAGGGCGTCGATGTTCTCATGGGGACACCCGGGCGCCTCATCGATTATTTCAAGCAGCATGTGTTCGATCTGCAGGCCTTGCAGGTGATGGTCTTGGACGAGGCGGATCGCATGTTCGATCTCGGCTTCATCAAGGATATCCGCTATCTGCTGCACCGCATGCCACCTGTCACCGAGCGCCTGAATCTCTTGTTCTCGGCCACGCTCTCCTATCGGGTCATGGAGCTTGCCTATGAGCACATGAACAACCCCGAGCTCGTGCGCATCGAGGCCGAGAAGATGACGGCCGAGCGGGTGCGCGAGCGTCTCTATCATCTGGGCCAGGATGAGAAGCTGCCCGTGCTGGTGTCGCTTCTGCGCCGCGAACAAGTGGCGCGGGCCCTTGTGTTCACGAACACCAAGCACGTCGCCGAGAGGGTCCAAGGCTGGCTTGCCGCCAACGATTTCGGGGCGGCGGTGCTGTCCGGGGATGTCCCGCAGCAAAAACGCCAAAGCCTGTTGGCAGATTTTCAGGAGGGGCGCTTCCCGGTGCTTGTGGCCACTGATGTGGCGGCGCGCGGGCTGCATATTCCCGACGTGAGCCATGTCTTCAACTACGACCTCCCGCAGGACGCGGAAGATTATGTGCACCGGATAGGCCGGACGGCCCGCGCCGGGGCCGCGGGCGAAGCCGTGAGCCTCGCCTGTGACGAGTACGCCTTCTCGCTGCTCGAGATCGAGGCCTATATCGGCCACAAGATCCCGGTCATGCAGGTCACGGATGATCTCGTAATCCCCTTGAATCGCCCGGTGCGCGGGGCGCCCCCTGAGCGCGTTGCGCGCCGCCCGCGCCCGGGGGCGCGCGATGGGACGTCACGTCCTCGCGCCCAAGGTCATCATGGCCAAGGTCATAACGCCCAGAGGAGCCCCTCCGGGCGGCCCCATGAGGCGGCCCGCACCACGCATGAGGCCCCGGCCTCGCCGCCTCCCGCGAAACCGGCGGCATCACCCCGCCCGGCACCCCCGGCGCCCCCGCGCGGGCGCAAGACCCCCGAGAAACCAGTCCTCGGTTAGAGATCAAGGAGTCGCTATGGCTGAACTTCGCTTGCAGGATGGATCGCGCCTGACTGATCCGACGGACATCGCCGCACGGCTCACCCCGCTCGGCGTGACCTTGCGCCATTGGCCGCTCCCGGAGGCCGCGCGGCCGCGCGCACTCCTGGCCGCGCAGACTCTGGCTGATCCCGAAAAAGAGGAGCTTTTGGGTTTCGTCGATCATAGGTTTCGGGCGCTGGCCGCCGAGTCCGGCTACCAGGCGCGCGACCTCATTGTCCTACACGAGGACCTCCCGGGCTTGTCCGAGGCACTCGCCAAGTTCGCCGACGTCCACTATCACGACGATGACGAGGTGCGCTATGTCCTGGCCGGCGCCGGATATTTCGGTTTCGTGGGCGCAGGCGGCGAGCAGATGCTCTTGAAGGTCGTCGCCGGGGATTACATCAATGTGCCGGCGCGCGCCGAACACTGGTTTGTGTTGGGCGACGCCCCGCGTATAAAGGCGGTACGTTACTTCACCGACAAGGCGGGCTGGGTGCCGGTCTACACGCATACACCCGTCGTTCTGGCGTGACCCCCGCGGCTTCGTCAGGCGCCGCGATCATCGCGACCTATCGTTTTCCGCCCGGGATTGACGCCGCACGCCAGGCCGAGATCATCGCCATAGGCCAGACTCTGGGGAGCGCCGATGCGCGCTTCGCCGGGCGCGAGCAGGCGCTCGCCGCCTGCCGCGGGCAGGTGCTCGAGGTGCGGGATTGCGAGGACGGCACCTGTGCGCAGGTCGCCTTCCCGGTCGGGAACACCGAAGGCGATCTCGGCACGTTGCTTACCATGGTATTCGGCAAATACAGCCTGGCCGGGCCCGCGCGACTCATCGACCTCCGTCTCCCCCCGGACTTTGGCACGAGGCCTCGGTTTGGTATCGAGGGGCTGCGCGCGCGGCTCGGCGTCCCCGAACGCCCCTTGCTCATGGCGATCTTCAAGCCGGCGCTCGGGCTCACCGCGGCCGATCACGCGACCCTTCTGCGCTCGGTCGAAGACACCGAGCTCGATCTCATCAAGGACGACGAGATCCTGGGGAATCTGGCGCAAGCGCCGACCCTGGAGCGCCTGCGCGCGTGTCGACCGGTGCTCGAGGCGATTCGCGATCGCCGCGGACGCGACCTCCTCTACGCCGTGAACGTCACCGGACGCGCCGATGTCCTGCTCGAGCGCGCCCGCGCCTTGGTCGCCCAAGGTGCCAATGCGCTCCTTTTGAACGTCCTCGTCTACGGCTATCCCATGCTCGAGGCCTTGGCCGCCGATCCCGCGGTCGGTGTCCCCATCATCGCCCACCCGGCGCTCGCCGGGGCGCTGGCTCTGGCCCCCGATCATGGTATCGATTATGGCCTCGTGCTCGGTCGTCTCATGCGCCGCGGCGGGGCCGATGTCGTGCTGCACCCGGCGCGCTTCGGTTCGCTGCCGTTCACGGCCGCCGACGAGGCGCGCATCATAAGCGCCTTGAGGGACTCCGATTGCGCGTGGCCCGCAGTGTTCCCGGGGCCCTCGGCCGGCATCAAGCCCGCCATCGTGCCGGCCCTCCTCGCCGATTACGGGCGCGATCTCGTTATCAACGCCGGATCGGCGATCTTCGACGCCGGACGGCCGCCGAAGGCCGCGGTCGAGGCCTTCTTCGAAGCGATGGCGATACCGGCATGAGCGCCCTCCCTGATCCCAGGTCCCGGCTCGTCGCCATTGGGCGACTCTTCTACGAGCGCGGCTGGATGTGGGCGACTGCCGGCAACTTGAGCGCGCGCGCTGACGCGGATTCCTTCTGGATCACCGCAAGCGGGCTTTCCAAGGGCGAACTCGCGCCCAGTGATTTCCTGCGCGTTGGCATATTCGACGGCGCGATCCTGGAGGGGCGGCCCGACCACAAACCCTCGGCCGAAACTGCCATCCACAGGGCTATTTATCAGACGCAGGCCGTGGGTGCCTGTTTGCACGGGCACTCGGTGGAGGCGGTGCTCGCAAGTCGCGGCCGGGATCCGGTGGTGCTGCCGCGCGTGGAGATGATCAAGGCCCTGGGGGTGTGGGACGACGGGACGCCGACCGCGCTTCCGGTCTTTACCAATCACCCGGACGTGGCATCCATAGGGCAGGCCGTGGAGACCTTTCTGCGTGATCACCCCCGCCCCTTGCCGGCCCTCATCGTGCGTGACCACGGGGTCACCGCCTGGGGGCAGACGATCTCCGAGGCCTTGCGGCATTTCGAGGCAGTGGAGTTCCTTCTCACCCTGCTCGCGCGTGGATTTTAGCGGCCTCCATCTCGATCTATCGCTCAAGGCCCGGCCTCGGCGGAGGCGCTGGCGATCCCTGTTTCCGAGGGCCTCTCTTACATCCCTCGCGAAACCTGATTACCACACCCCCTGGGGCCCGCAGATACAGTGGCGACACTCACTACCCTGTGAGCGGCACCTGCCCGGATCTGCGGGCGTACGAACGAAGCACTGAAATGGCTCTGCATCAGGCCGCCGCCGATAGCGTGCGCAGACGCGCGATAACGGCCTTACCCACTGACACATGAATGGCCTTAGGAAATCGTGGCGGCAGCTCATCTGCCAATCGCGCCATGATACCGTCTGCAGATGTGGCGATTTCCTCTATCACGCTTTCAACCACCGACTTCGCCAAGCCCGCCGCACCGGCGCTCTCGATAAAGTGGCGCCGCTGAATCCCATCGACCCTGTAGTGGTTGGTGGCGCCCACCGCTATCGCGAGCTTCATCTGCTTACGTTCGATCTGACGCGCGTCGAGACTGGGTTGTGCCGAGAGGACGTCGTAGAGAGGCGTCAGCCGATAGCTGCCTCCCGGTCCCAGAAAGATGCTGAAGTTCTTGGCGTGTCCGTCCGTCGCACCAATGAGCCAAAACAGGATCTGGGCCTTGAGCACGGTCCTTTGATCGCCTTCTGGTGTGTCGCTGCCCTGGAGAAGCTTGAGGATCTGAACGAGGCCGGGGCCGCCGTCGCTTTGATACTTCCTGCTGGGCGGAACGGATAACGCCTGGCAGCAATCTTCCTGCGGCAGACGCAACAAGCGTCCGTCTCGCGTCCAATGCCGATCGAAACGTTCTATGACCAGCGCCGTCGTTTTGCCAAAGGTTTTGATAACGGCGTTGTTGACCGGAAGTCCGAAGGCGGCGAGCAGCTTCAGGCAATAGAATTCATTCTCGACACTGTTCGACAGATCGATCCCGTTCGGTAGTTCACCCATCTGAGGCTTGAGGATATGGGTCGTCGGCGTCGTTCCGAGAGGTTTGCGCCAGCCTTTGCCGTCCCAGAGCAGCGCCGTTTTTTCCTGTGCGCCCGCAATAGAAATACGAAAATCATCGTCCCGGTTCAGGCCAAGTGGCGCTTGGCCAAGGCTCCGCAACAGCTCCTCGATGGCGTCGTCGTCGATCGGATCGCCCTCGATCGTGCCGCTGCGCTCGTCAACTCGGCTCGTGCTGAACTGGAGCGCACCGACGCAATCGCGTCCAATGGCTGCAAGCAAACTGTACGCATCGACGCCTTCCGCACCGACCCTTTCTGCAACGCGTCGGCGTAATGCCTCGGAGTCCGGGAGCAGATTCTCGAAGACCGCGCTGACTGGTGCTCCGCGATAAGCGTCTTCCCGTAGCGGCAGGGAGAGGGAAACCGGAATCGCGTTCTCCCAATTAAGCCAACCATCGTCATAGCGAAAGCTGATCGCGCCGCCCGGCTCCTTCAGAAGATGCCCGACCAGCCGGTTGTTGAGCGAGACCTGAAGCGGTATATGCTGGCGGCGGCGTGCCATCAGAAGATCTCCTCGATGCCGGCGGCTCCGCCCTTCGACCGCGGTCCGATCCGGAATTCAAGATCGAGTGCAGCGAGCACGGCCAGGATCGTCTCAAGCTTCGTTGCCGGATTGCCGGATTCGATAAGGGAAATCGTCTCTTGCCGGAGTCCGGCCTTGTCACCGAGCTGGGTCTGACTCCATTTTCGCTGCTTGCGGGCACGGCGGATCAGGTTGCCGATCTGCTTTGGGTTGCGCGCCAAATCCTGCATGCGTGAATTATGCGCTCGTTCCGATAATCAGTCAATATCGGATTTGGCTCATAACCGTCGTGTATGCGCTCATTCCGATAAGGTTAAAGATGGTGCCGTTCCTTCGCGCCCCGCGCGCGCACGCGTTTTTGGGCATCAGCGCGACCTAGGACGCCTCCCATGGATTGAGCAGTGGCACGCCCGTCACCGCGTCGCCCGTGTTGCGCGTCACCACCTCATACCGTGGACAAGGGCGGCGACGAATGCGTCACGTCCCGGGCGCGGATCCGGCACATGAAGCGTGGCACGGCGGCGGGCTACGGTAGCGTCCACGGCCAAGGTCGGTTCGGCAAATTCGCTCACGACGCGTGTCCCGAGCCATGCAAGCAAGCGATCATCTTGCTGCCGGTCGCGTCGGGCGACCAACGGGATGCCAAGCTCAAGCTCCATGAGCGCCACGACCGACAGATAAAATCGTCCGCATCCGCTTGCGAGAGCGATGCGATGACGCGGGGATCGGTCCTGCCATCAACCCCCTACCTGGCCGCCAATAAGGCAGCCGGATAGGTTCGGTGCGCCCGGTGCGGACGTACCCTTGGAGCTGAAAGTTCTCCCGTAAGTTGAGCAAAGCGAACGCAACGAAGCGCAACTGCACGAGGGCGACCGAGCGTGGGAAGGCAGCGCGGAGCGAAGCGGCAAGCCGATGAACAAGAACCGGATAGCGGGCGTTGTCGAGCAGGGCGAGCGGACCAGCTTCCGCGAAGCTCTTGTGATCAAGGCGAAATAGCAATGGCGTCATCAAGCGGGCGTCGACCATTGCCTACGTCGACAAGCTCGGCGTGCCCAGGCTCTCATGACCTCGGCTTCTCGAACCGCCGGGTGCCGACCCGCATGCCGGGTGGTGCTGGAGGGCGCGCTTACTAAGGAGGAAGTTTCCTATCGACAATATGTAGCCATAAGGATACACTCGGAAAGTGATTGAGGTCCGCAAAACAGACGTGTATGTACGTCTGGCTCGACGGCTTGCGTGATGAGCGGGCTCGGGCACGCGTTCTGGCGCGCTCGAACGTCTGCTTACCGGCAATGCGGGTGATGTGCGGCCGGTTGGCGGAGGTGTGTCGGAACTGCGTATTGATTATGGCCCAGGTTATCGGGTGTATTTCGTGCGCCGAGGCCAGGCGCTCGTAATCCTGCTCGCCGGCGGCGACAAGGGATCGCAAAAGGCCGATATTCGCAGAGCCTTGATATTAGCGAGGAACCTTTCCTCTTAGAGGCTCTCTATAGGAGTGCGTTACTTATGCCCAAAACCAAGACTAGTCGTTACGATGTGGCCGAACACCTGCGCACTCCGAAAGAGATGGCAGCGTACCTGGAAGCGTGCCTGGAAGAGGCTAATGGTGATGCGGGATTTATTGCCAAGGCACTCGGCGACATCGCCCGCGCAAAAGGGATGAGTCAAGTCGCGCGGGACGCGGGACTTTCCCGGGAAAGCCTATACAAGGCGCTTTCCGGAGAGCGCAGCCCGGATTTCAGCACCATTTTGAAGGTCATCAGTGCTCTGGGTATTTCTCTGCATGTGCATGCCTGAGCTATTGGCGCAGTAGGGCGCGCATCGCGGTCACCGGCGTGAGTGCGCGGCCTCATGCCGTTCGTGTGCAACGCTGTGCCCGCATCCCCAGCCCCCACACGCTTGCCATGGCGACTCCGGGGCAGTCGGGACCGAGCGATGCACGCGCCGTCTTATGGCCACTGAAAGAATTCGGTTACATATTCGTCACATTTCCCACATACACTGACGATCAACGCAATTCGGGGGGTCGCGCCTGTCCCTAAGGCGGCCCCGTTTGCTTCGTCGGAACTTCATCGATCGGGCCCTCAAGGCATGTGCTTTCTGCCGCTCTTGGTACATACCGCGATCTGCCAGTTCAAGCTCGCGCTCTCCGCTCTCCAAAAAAGGATGGGCAAGGCCTCGAGGCCTCCTGCGGTGCTGATCTGTGCCGCCAACCGGCTCGCCGTGCGTTGTGTGGAGGCCATCACGGGCGCGGGTTGGGCCGGTCATCGCGTACCGGGGCTACGGTATCTCGATCGCGCCGCCTACGCCTTGAGCGCGGTCGCGGTGGTCACCGACCGGATAACGGCGCTCGCGGCGCGACACTCAAGCGGCGCCTGGGGCCATCTGCCGGTGGCGCTGTTAGGTCCTGCGCGCCGCGAGACTGCCGCGTTTCATGGGGGCGCCGCGCTTTTCGTCCCCCTTCCGCTCCACCCCCCAACCTTGATTCTGGGTCTGTCTCGAATCATCCAAGTGCCGGGACGGGAGGAGGTCATTGAAGACGCCGACGGCAATGGCTTATGGCTCGACCCGGTGACCGCGCAGGCCTGGGTCGGCCATACGCCGCTTGTGCTGTCGCCCCGCCATTTCTGTGTGCTGCACGAGTTGGCGCGCGTGCCGGGCAAGCTGCTTTCGGCCGAACAGCTCTGTTCCGGTTACACCGGCATTCACTCTATGACGCCCGCGGCCTTGGCGGTGTGCGTGTCGCGCCTACGGAAGGTATTGCGCGCGGCCGGCGCGCCGGATTGCATCGAGACCGTGTATCGCCTCGGTTATCGCTATACCGTCCCCGCGCCACAGCCCGAGGCACTCAGTGTCGTGCTGTCCTAAGCGCGACGCCCCCGTGCTTCCTGTCAAAGGCCCAACTTCTTTCGGGCCATGACCGTATCACCGCGAGGTCTCGAGATCAGTCTAAGAGACGCCCAGCTCCCGTCTCCATTGGGTGAGGAGGGTTATCGCCCCTTCGGCCACGTCGATTGCGTCTTTCGCGTCTTTCGCGTCTTTCGCGTCATAGGCGTCGGCGATCTCCGTGCCTTCGGGTAGGGCATCGGGATGCCGCGTCCCGATATAAAGCTTGTCGAGCCGTGCTGCCTGGGCGAGCAGTGGCTGCCGTCCCGGCCCCGGGGGGAGCGCGCGCAAAAGTTGGGCGATCGAATGGGTCTTGGGGAGCCTTCCCGTGGCCACGAGCAAACCCTTGAAGGCTTTCTCCGCGGCCTGCTGGGCATGGAAACACGACGGTGCGAAGCGCCCGAGCCCTTGCAGCGCCCGTGCGGTGTCGAGGTCCGCCCGCGCGGTATTAAACCAGCGCGCGGCCTGCGCGAATTCCGTCTCGATGCTCATAGACGAGACTCCGTTCCTCCCATAAGGTCCGAAAAAAAAGCCCGCCCGCGCGCCGTTTCGCGGCGAGCTCGGCTTGCGTCCACGGGATGATGTCGCAGCCAAAGGGCAGGGATGCGCGGGCGGCGATCTCATAGGCCGCCGCTACCCTCTCCTTGAACGGCAAGGCTGCAAGGGTGTCTCCCACCGCGACCAGTACGTCCAGATCCGAATCTCGCGACGGCACGCCCCGCGCCACCGACCCGAACACCCAAATCCGCCGGGCGCAGAGGCCCCGCGCGAGGGCGGGCACAAGGACCGAGAGGGCCGTAGCGCGCATGGCGGCCGCACGACGCCTCGCGTCGCCGCGAATATCGAGTGCCGCGGCGCCGCCTCCTTCCGTCGGGGATGTCTCGTCGGCCGCATCCATCGTGTGCCTCCCGGTCTCTCGCGACAGCATACGACCGTCCCCTGGCCTGCGACAACGGCTCCGTCCGCGCCGAGCGCCAAGCGATCCGCCGGCCTTTTGAGATGGCGCGACCCTAGGGGGCCGGCAAGGGGCTCGCGTCGTCGCGGATAACGCTCCAGCCGGCGAGCGTGATGGGCCCCGTGGTCCGCGAGAAGCTAAAGCCCTGGTAATAGCCGGCGGCGTTGGCGAAGCCAAGCGGGGTCGCGGTCACGAGCGCCGGGACCCCGTTTAGGAACGTGAGCGGCACCCACTGGTGACCGCGGCGTGTGAAGTACATGCGCTCGTCCATGCGATAATACGGGACCCACGCGTTGCCCTGCGGGAAGTAGCGCACATCCACGAGGCAGAGCAGCTTGGGTTTGAGGCGACCCGCCACGTAAAATCGGACCACGCGGTCGGGCGGTTGCGGGCCGCTCACGGGACTGCCGGGGACCACGGTCCAGGAAGAGACCGTGACGCCCGTCACTGGCGCCGGATACTGGCCCGAATGGGCGGGGACCGCCCATGTGAGTTGCTGGCCCTGGTGCATATGCTCGAGCAGGAGCAGAGGCGGCGTCGATGACCAGAGGTTCGGCAGAAAGCCCAGCAGGCCCACGGCCCCGCGCCAGGAGGAGGCCTGGCGAAGGAGGAGGCGCTTTATGGATCTGATTCTCGGACTCATCTTCGGCACCATAGGTTCCGCCTATTTCGTGTACGGGCGCAAGCAGCAGCACGCGATGGCCCTGTTCGCGGGTGTGGGCCTTATCATCTTCCCCATGCTCGTCTCACAGGAAGTATGGCTCATCCTCGGCGGACTTGCCTTCATGGCCCTGCCGTTTGTGATCTCGATCTAGAGGGGCCGGTGATGTCCGCCACGATGCGCGCGAGCGCCGCGTCGGGTGGATCGCCTTCTATGGTGCGTACATCGCCGGCTGGCGTCCGAAAGACCAGGAAGGGGACCCCCTGGGCGCCGGAGGCTTCAAACAGGCGGACGTTATAGAGGAGCGCGCGGGCTACACGCGGAGTCGCGCGCGCCGGACGCAGTGCCCCCCGTCCGTTACGAAAGCCCCGCTCCATACGCGCCAGCGTCGCCGCCGGGTCCGCGGCCTCCAGCAGGGCCGCGGCCTTCCCGTAACTCGAGAGCGCCAGTATCCCGACCGGCACCCAACGCACGGCAAGCCCTGTGCGCTGGATCAGGGGCTGCAGTGTCTCGTAAAGCTTGTGGCAATAGGGGCAGTTGGGATCGAAGAAGACATAGAACCGTGCCGGGCCCGCGCCCTGGCGGATGGACGCGGTATGCCGCAGGAAGCCCCAGAGCGGCCCTTTGGGGAGATTCGCATGCGCGACCTGGGCCCCCACCAAGAACACGAGGGCCGCGACCGTCGCTCTGATTATTCTGACTATAGGGCCTCCCCTGATCGCCTGACCCTAGGCCCCGGCCAACCAGTCCCGGGGCTTCAGGTAGATGTCGTAGAGTTCAGCCTCGGGAGTGCCGGGTGCCGGGCGCCAGTCGTAACGAAAACGCACCTCGGGTGGCAAGGACATCAGGATCGATTCCGTGCGGCCGCCGGACTGGAGTCCGAACAGGGTGCCGCGGTCGTAGACTAAGTTGAACTCCACATAGCGCCCGCGGCGATAGAGCTGGAAATCCCGCTCGCGCTCGCCGTAGGGTTGATCCCGACGACGCTCGACGATGGGGACGTAGGCGGGCAGGAAATGATCGCCCACGCTCTTTACGAAGGCGAAATCGCGGGCGAAATCACCGCTTTGAATGTCGTCGAAGAAGAGCCCGCCGATGCCGCGCGGCTCGTTGCGATGTTTTAGGAAGAAGTATTCGTCGCACCAGGCCTTGTAGCGCTCATAGGCGCCGGCCTCATAGCCCGCGCACGCCGCGCGCGCCGTAGCGTGCCAATGGCGCGCGTCCTCCGCGAAGCCGTAATAGGGCGTCAGGTCGAAGCCGCCGCCAAACCACCAGGTGACGGGCTCGGTGCGGGCCTCGAAGTAACGCAGGTTGCAGTGGGTGGTAGGTGCATACGGATTGCGCGGATGGATGACGAGCGAGAGCCCCACGGCCTCGAAGGCCGAGCCCGCCAGCGCCGGACGCCCCTTGCTCGCCGAGGGCGGCAGGCCCTCGCCGAAGACGTGCGAGAAATTCACCCCCGCTTGCTCGAAGACCTGGCCGCCGGTCAGGACCCGCGTGCGCCCGCCGCCGCCCTGGGGGCGTTGCCAGAGGTCTTCGCGAAAGCCGCCGGCGGCGCCGTCGAGCGCGGCCAGGGTTTGGCAGATGCGGTCCTGCAGGTCCTTCAGGTAATTCTCGACCTCGGCGCGCGGGGTATTCATCGGCGCACCAAGCGCCCGCTGCGGGCATCCCGTATGGGAGTCGGCCGTGCCAGACCACCTATGCGACCGGCGAGCACCGCGTCCAGTCCCCGGCCCATGCGCCGGCAGAGTTCACGATGGCTGCGGGCCGGCCGCTCGCGTGCGCGGTTGGCGCTCGTCGAGATCAGCGCCCCGCCGCAGAGGCGCGCGAGCCGCGCGGCCTGCCGGTGCGCGGTGACGCGCACCGCCACTTCGCGATGATGACCGCGTACCGAGGTCGACAGCATGGGGTTTGCCTCCACGAGCCAAGTGTGTGGGCCGGGCCAGGTCGCGCGCGCCTGTGGCGGCAGATCCCGTGCATAGGGGCGCAAGGCCTTGAGGTCGCAGGCGAGCACGATCAGACCCTTGGCCGCCGGCCGCCGCTTGAGGCGCAGCAGGCGCCGCACCGCTGTCATGTTGCGGGGGTCGCAACCCAGCCCGAAACAGGCTTCGACCGCATAGCCCACCACGCCGCCCGCGCGCACGATCCGCGCCACGACCGCCGGGTCGCGCCGTAGGATCCCCGGTCCGCTCGCCCTCATGGGCGTACCCCATAGGGCCTGCGGCCTATGTCGCGGCGATAGAGCGCGCCGTCGAGCGTGATACCTTGCAGACGCCGATAGACATGTTCGCGCGCCTCTTCGAGCGTGGCCCCGAGGCTCGTGATGCCAAGCACGCGGCCGCCGCTCGAGACGACCTGCCCGTCCTTGTCCCGCGTCCCGGCGTGGAATACCCGGCACTCGGGGTCGGTAGCATCAAGACCCCCGATGGGGTCGCCGGTGCGCGGTGCCGCGGGATAGCCGGGTGCCGCCAGCACGACGCAGAGCGCCGGGCGCGGGTCGATCTCGAGGGCAACTTTACCGAGTTGTCCCGTTGCCGCCGCGTGCGTGAGCGCCACGAGGTCGGACCGCAGCCGCATCATGATGGGCTGGGTCTCCGGGTCCCCGAAGCGGCAATTGAATTCCAGCACCTTGGGGCCGTCGGCGGTCAGCATGAGGCCCGCGTACAGGAAGCCGCGATAGTGGTGGCCATCGTCTTTCAGTCCGCGCAATGTCGGCTCGATGATGTGCGCGCGGATCACGGCCTCCAGGGGTGCGTCGACCGCCGAGGCCGGCGAGAAGGCACCCATGCCGCCGGTATTGGGTCCGCGGTCACCGTCGTCGCGCCGTTTATGGTCTTCCGATGTCGGGAAGGCCACATAGTCGAGTCCGTCGGCCAGCACGATGAAGCTTGCTTCCACACCGATCAGACGCTCTTCGATGACGATGCGCCGACCTGCGTCTCCGAACTCCCCGTTCAGCATGGAGGTCGCCGCCTCCAGGGCCGTTTTCTCCTCTTCCGCCACCACGACGCCCTTGCCGGAGGCCAGGCCGTCGGCCTTCACCACATGGGCGCCCGGATGATCTTTCAGGTAGCGGGCCGCGGCGGCGACATCGGTAAAGGTTTCATGGCGCGCGGTGGGGATGCGGTGGCGCGCGAGAAACTCCTTCGCGAAGCTTTTCGAGCCCTCGAGTCGCGCGGCGGCGGCCGTGGGGCCAAGGCACGCCAAACCGAGCTTCGCGAAGCGGTCGACGATGCCGGCCACGAGCGGGGCCTCGGGGCCCACGATGGTGAGGTCGACACGCAAGTCTTGCGCGACTGCGATCAGCCCGTCGATGTCGGTCGCTTCGACGGGGATGTTACGAATTCTGGGCTCGCGCGCGGTGCCGGCATTGCCGGGCGCGACCAGGACCTCGGAGGCGAGCGGCGATTGCGCCGCCTTCCAGGCCAAGGCGTGTTCGCGTCCCCCCGACCCTACGATCAGTATCTTCATTAGGCGTGCCGAAAGTGGCGCCGGCCGGTAAAGACCATGGCGATGTCGTGTTCGCAGGCGGAGGCGATGACCTCGGCGTCGCGCACCGAGCCGCCCGGCTGGATGACAGCAGTCACGCCCGCGGCAGCGGCACTGTCGAGGCCGTCACGGAAGGGGAAGAACGCATCGGACGCAAGCACCGAACCCTTGACGGCAAGGCCCGCCTCCTCCGCTTTCCAGACCGCCACGCGCGCGCTGTCGACCCGGCTCATTTGCCCGGCCCCTATGCCGATCGTGCGCCCGTCTCGGGCAAAGACGATGGCGTTCGATTTCACAAATTGGGCGATACGCCATGCGAAGACGAGATCGCGCGTCTCGTCGGCGCTCGGTCGCCTGCGGCTTACGGGCTCGAGCCTGACATCGGTCTCGGGCGCATCGCGGTCCTGGACCAGCAAGCCGCCGCTCACGCGCCGATAATCGAGCCCGGTGTGCATGGGTTCGGTCATGTTCACGACCAATACTCGGATGCCGGGCTTGGCACTAAGCGCCCGCGCTGCTTCCGGTGTTACCTCCGGGGCGATGATGACTTCGACGAACTGGCGTCCGACGATGAGCTGGGCGGTGGCTCCGTCCAGGGGGCGATTGAAGGCGATGATGCCGCCGAAGGCCGATGTGGGGTCGGTCGCATAGGCGCGCTCATAGGCCGCGGACAGGGTCTCACCGAGGGCGGCCCCGCAGGGGTTGGCGTGTTTGACGATCACGCAGGCCGGTTCCGCAAAGGCGCGCACGCACTCCAAGGCGGCGTCGGCGTCGGTCATGTTGTTGAACGACAGGTCCTTGCCTTGGATCTTGGTGGCCTGGGCGATGGACGCGGGGCTTGCATCGGGTGCTTCGTAGAAGGCTGCGCGTTGATGGGGGTTCTCACCGTAACGCATCGAGAAGCGCTTGACGAAGGTGAGGTTCAAGATCTCCGGCAGGGCTTCGGCGAAGTTTGGCTCCCCGCCCAGGTAGCGCGCGATCAGGCCGTCGTAGCGCGACGTGTGTGCGAACACCTTGGCGGCCAGTCGTCGGCGGGTCTCCGGCGTGACCGTCGCGGGGTCCTTCAGGGCCTCGATCACGATGCCGTAATCGCCGCTGTCGACCACCACGAGCACATGCTCGTGGTTTTTGGCCGCCGACCGCAGCATGGCGGGCCCGCCGATATCGATCTGTTCGACGACATCGGGGAAACGCGCGCGCGGGTCGCGGCTCGTGCGTTCGAAGGGGTAGAGATTGACGACCAGCAGATCGATACCGAGGATGCCGGCATCCCGCATCGCCGTGCGGTCGGACTCCCGGTCCGGTCGCCCGAGCAGGCCGCCGTGCACGCGCGGATGCAGGGTCTTCAGTCGTCCGTCGAGCATCTCCGGGAATTCGGTGTAGGCCGCGACCTCGGTGACCGGTATGTCCGACTGCGCCAAGAGCTTGGCCGTGCCGCCTGTCGACAGGATCTCCACGTCCGCCTGTGTGAGCGCGCGCGCGAGATTGATGATGCCGGTCTTATCCGACACGCTGATGAGCGCTCTCTTCATAGTAAATCGCTGCCTTGAGTGGGAGATGAGGTGTCCGGCCGGTCGGCGAGCCCGTAGTTTTGGAGTTTCTTGCGCAGTGTGTTGCGATTGATGCCGAGGATCTTGGCCGCCTGGCACTGGTTGTGGCCGACGTGGCGCATGACCGTCTCTATGAGAGGGGCCTCGACCTCGCCTATGACCGTCTCATACAGGGACGTGCCGGGACACTGGCCGTTCAGGTCCGCGAAATAGCGTTCCACGGCGAGTCGCACACAGCCCGCGAGAGGTCCTCGTCCCGCCCTTGCCCGTTTGTCGTCGCTCATGCCGCGATTCCCGCGAGCCCTTGCCCGAAAAACTCCTCCAGGAGACGGCGTTGTTCTTCGACCGTGTCTGCCTGATTCACGGCGTGCCGGAAGGCGCCGCCGCCTGCGAGCCCTTTGCTATACCAACCGATATGCTTGCGCGCCATGCGCACCCCCGTGTGTTCGCCGTAGAATGCGTAGAGCGTCTCCAGATGTTCCATCAGGACGGTGTACAGCTCCGCGCGGCTGGGCGGCGCGAGTTTTTGGCCGGTCTTCAGGTAATGGTCGATTTCGCGGAAGATCCAGGGCCGCCCTTGGGCTGCGCGTCCGATCATAAGGCCGTCGGCGCCGGTGGCGGCGAGCACCGCCTGCGCCTTTTCGGGGCTATCGATGTCGCCGTTGGCGATCACCGGGATGCGGACCGCAGACTTGATGGCGGCGATGGTTTCATACTCGGCCTCGCCCTCGAAGAAGCACGATCGCGTGCGCCCGTGGACTGCGAGCAGCGCTACCCCGCAGGATTCGGCGAGCTGCGCGATCTCGACCCCGTTGCGATGGTCCCGATCCCAGCCGGTTCGGATCTTTAGGGTCACGGGCACGTCCACGGCCGAGACCACTGCCGTGAGGAGTCGCGCCACAAGCGTCGGGTCGCGCAGGAGCGCCGAGCCCGCCATGACATTGCAGACCTTCTTGGCCGGACAACCCATGTTGATGTCGATGATCTGCGCGCCGTGGTCGGCATTGTAGCGCGCGGCGTCGGCCAACATTGCGGGGTCCGCGCCCGCGATCTGGATGCACTTGGGCTCTGGCTCCCCCTCGTGGTCGGCACGCCGACGCGTCTTTTCCGAGCCGTAGAGCAGCGACTGCGAGGTCACCATTTCGGAGACCGCCATGCCCGCCCCCAGCGTCCGGCAGAGGATGCGGAAAGGCCGATCCGTGACACCCGCCATGGGCGCCACGAAGAGCGTGTTCTTGAGCGTGTAAGGTCCGATCTGCATGCGTCGCGTCCGGGAAGCCGGACATGATACCGAGAAAAGGGTCGCGCGGGGAGACCTATCGTTTTCCGGTCGAAAAGAGTGTGAGCTTATAGCCCGCCGCTTGCGCCGGGATGCGCAAGGTGAGCCGTACTCTCGCCTGCCCCCCAGGTCCCAGGGCGGGTCTCGGATGGTGCAGGAAGGTGCTTGCGGGGAAGCCGGCGCGGGCGATCCGCGCACCCCTTGCGTCGAGCAGGGTCACCGCCAGATGCGGCACGGTTTGGCGGAAGTCGGCGGTGTTTTCGAGACGGGCGCGGATACGCAAGACATGGCTTGCGCCGATGAGGCGCACCTCGGGGGCCAGAAGCCGAAAGCGACCGGGCGCCGCCGGGTGCGCGAGCCCGCACGCCAGCGCCCGACAGACGACGTGGATCACGGGCCGGGTCATGGCTATGCGCGCAAGCGGCTGGCGCGCCGCATACAAGGCCTGGACGGCGAGACCGGCTGCGAGAAGTCCGGCGGCCACGGCGAACGGCCAGCGCCTGCGCCTCGTGCTACTTGCGGTCTCGCCCGCCGCCTCGTCGAGCCGATAGACGTCAGCCTGAAAAACCGCCCCGCATTCCCCGCAACGCACCGCCCCGCCACAGACTTCCAGGGCCTCGCCCTCGACCCGGAAGAGCGTGCGGCATGAGGGGCACTGGGTCAGGATCATGCGCCGCGCCTGCCGTGCAAGAGGATCCAGCCCTCGTCTTCGACGGCCGCGAGATGGAATTCTGGAAACGCGGAAGCGACGGTCGCGGCTTGATCGGGCAGGATCCCCGAGAGCGCCAGGCGGCCGCCGATCGCCGTGGCGCGCGTGAGGGCCGCGGCCTGCGCCATCAAGGGCCGGGCCAGGACGTTGGCCACCACGAGGTCGTAGGGACCGTCATCGGGTGTGAGTGTCGGCGCGATACGCAGCCGGTCGCCCACCGCGTTGCGACGCGCGTTGTCTTCGGTGGCTGAAAGCGCGAGCGGATCGATGTCTACGCCGAGCGCCGTGTCGGCACCTAAGAGCAGCGCCGCGATGGCCAGTATCCCCGATCCGCATCCGAAATCGAGAACATGAGCGCGAGCCGCGCGGCCCTCGCGCAGGGTCTGGGCGAGCCATTGGAGACAAAGTCGCGTGGTCGGGTGGGTGCCGGTGCCGAAGGCGAGCCCCGGGTCCAGATGGATGGCGAGACGCCCGGCCGGCGCGTCCTCGGCCTGCGGATAGATCCAGAGGCCCTCGGCCACAGGAAACGCTTGCCAGTCGCGCGAGGTGAGCGCCTCCCATCCCTCGTCGGCCACCGCGTCGCGCGCAAGGTCACGGACCTCGTCGGCCACGATCTCGCACGCAAAGCGCGCCGCCGCCTCGCTTGCAAAGAACGCGGCGATGCGCGTGGTCGGCCAGTAGCGTGGTTCGGCGGCCAAGCCCTCATCGTAAAAGGCGGGCCCTCCGGGTGCCTCTTCGAAGGCGATCGCATAGGCCCCCGCCGCGTCGAGGAGTTCTGCCAGTAGCTCCACGCGGGACCCGGGGGCGCTGCACGAAAGTCTCACGCTCAAAGCGCGGTCCTTACGCCTTCAGGCGTTCTTCGAGGTAATGGATGTCGACTGGACCGGCCTGGAAGAGCGCATCGTTCAAGAGGAGATGATGGAGCGGGATGTTCGTTTTGATGCCATCCACCACCATCTCGCTCAAGGCGATGCGCAGCCGTGCCATGGCCACTCCGCGGTTGTCTCCGTAGGCCACGACCTTGCCGATCATGGAGTCGTAGTGCGGGGGCACCACATAGTTGTTATAGACGTGCGAATCGACGCGAATGCCCGGTCCGCCCGGTTGATGGTACTGGGTGATGCGCCCAGGCGAGGGCATGAAGTTCGTCGGATCTTCGGCGTTGATGCGGCACTCCATGGCGTGCCCGCGCATCACGATGTCCTCCTGCCGGTAGCGCAGGGGCTCTCCCGAGGCGATCAGGATCTGCTGCTGCACGAGGTCGATCCCGGTCACAAGCTCGGTGACGGGATGTTCGACCTGGATGCGTGTATTCATCTCTATGAAATAGAACCGGCCGTTCTCGTAGAGAAACTCGAAGGTCCCTGCGCCGCGATAGCCGATGCGCCGACAGGCCTCGACGCAGACCGCCCCCATGCGCTCGCGCATTTCGCCCGAGACCCCGGGTGCCGGGCATTCCTCGATCACCTTCTGGTGACGCCGCTGGAGCGAGCAGTCGCGTTCTCCCAAGTGGATGGCGTGTCCGTGTTCGTCGGCCAGGACCTGAAACTCGACATGCCTGGGTTTTTCCAGGTACTTCTCCATATAGACGACGTCATTATTGAACGCCGCCTTGGCCTCCGCACGGGTGAGCGCCACCGAGCTCAACAGCGCCCCCTCGGAATGGACCACGCGCATCCCCTTCCCGCCCCCGCCCCCCGTCGCCTTGATCAACACCGGGTAGCCGATATCCCGCGCGATGGCGAGCGTGCGGGTCTCATCGTGGTCGAGCGGCCCGTCGGAGCCGGGCACGCAGGGGACGCCGGCCTCCTTCATGGCGCGGATCGCCGAGATCTTGTCTCCCATGAGCCGGATGGTCTCGGGCCGCGGGCCAATGAAAATAAACCCGCTTTGTTCCACACGTTCGGCGAAGTCGGCGTTCTCGGACAGAAAGCCGTAACCCGGGTGGATGGCGACCGCGTCGGTCACCTCGGCGGCGCTTATGACCGCCGGGATGTTGAGGTAACTCTTGGCGGCCGCCGCGGGCCCGATGCATACGGACTCATCCGCCAATCGCACATACTTGGCGTCGCGATCGGCCTCGGAATGGAGCGCCACGGTCTTGATGCCGAGCGTCCGGCAGGCCCTTTGTACGCGCAGGGCGATTTCCCCGCGGTTGGCGATGACGACCTTGTCGATCATGGCTGCTATTCGATAACGAAGAGCGTTTCGCCGTACTCGACGGGTTGGCCGTTTTCTTTGAAGATGGCCTTGACCACGCCGGCGCGATCCGCCTCGATTTCGTTGAGCATTTTCATCGCCTCGATGATGCAGAGCGGATCACCGACGTTCACGGAGGTGCCGACCTCCACGAAGGGCTGGGCGTCCGGCGAGGGCGCCCGATAAAAGGTGCCGACCATGGGTGAGGTGATGGGGTGACCGCTCGGCATGGACCGGCCGCTGGTAGGCTCGGGGGTTGCGGCAACGGCTGATAAGGGAACGGCCGGCGCGGGGGCGGGCGCCGTCATGGTCATGGTCGGGATCGGCGCGGCCGACGAGCCGCGGCTGATGCGGATCGACTCCTCGCCCTCTTTTATCTCGATCTCGCCCAGGTGGGACGCCTCGAGCATTTCGATCAGTTTTTTGACTTTGCGGATATCCACGGGATGTTTACCTAAGATTGCAAATGGGAAATGGCAGCCATCAGGGCGAGTTCATAGCCCAGGGCGCCAAGCCCGCTGATCGTGCCGAGCGCGATGTCCGAGAAATAGGAGCGGTGACGAAACGGCTCGCGGGCGTAGATGTTCGAAAGGTGGATTTCGACGAACGGTAGGGCAACCGCCTCCAGGGCATCGCGCAGCGCCACGCTCGTGTGGGTGAACGCCGCGGGATTGAAGACAATGACGCGGGTGCCGTCGGACGCGGCCTCGTGGACGCGCGCGATCAGCTCATGCTCGGCATTGCTTTGCATGAACGCGATGCCATACCCCATGTCGGTGGCCAGGGCCGCCAGACGCTCCTCGATCACGGCAAGGGTTTCGGCACCATAATGGTGCGGCTCGCGCGTACCGAGGAGATTGAGATTAGGGCCGTTAAGTACGAGCAGCTCAGCCATGAGTTTTCCGCCGGGACGTCCCCGGTGCGCGCATTGTGCCCGTGTCGCTGGTTTTTGTCCAGTTACCTGCTTTTCGACGCAGTTCCCGGCAAATCACTGTCTCTTGAAAGCGGTCGCAATCGCCGCCCTGAGCGTCCCGTGCGTGAAAGCCCCCAATTGGCCGGTCAAGATGCGTCCGTGCGCGGTCACGAGCAGACTAAAGGGGATCGCCCCCTGCATATCCCCATACTGGGCCAGCATCTGCAGGCCCCGCTCGCCGCCCAACAGGATCGGGTAGGAGATGTGGTGGGCGCGGACGTAGCGCGCAACCTTCCGTTTGCGGTCCAGGGCGATGCCCACGACCACCAGGCCCCGCGCCCGGTCGGCCTTGGCCGTGCGTATGAGCAGTGGGATCTCGGCCCGGCACGGCGGACACCACGGGGCCCAGAAGTTCACGAGATAGACCTTGCCCGGCCAGTGGTCGAGCGATCGGGTTTTGCCGGTGAGGTTCGGTAGGCTGAAGTGCACGCGTACCGCATGCCGGGCCCGCGGATGCGGATGCGGCTTAGGGCCCGTGTAACGTCCCAATCCAAAGCCTACGGCGAGCGCCGCGATCAACCCTACCGCCCAGATGGCATGAATGCGGCCCTTCATATCGCCTTCACCGCGCGCGCGAGAGCGGCAAGCGCCCGCGGCCCCTTGTAACCATAAAAGTCTTTTTGTCGCAAAGGTCGCCCTCGTGCTGAGAAAAACAAGACCGCGGGTGGCCCGAGAATGCCGAACTTGCGCTTCAGGGCGCGGGTCGCCTTCGTATTGTGGGTCACGTCCGCCTCGATCAACATAAACCCGCGCAGGGCGCTTTGGACCCGCCTGTCGGGGAAGGTCTCGCGTCGCAGCCGCGTGCAGTCTACGCACCAGCTGGCCGAAAAGTCGACTAGCGCGGGTTCATTCAGACTCGCAGCCCGTGACAATTCGTGTTCGAGCGCAGCGAGCGACTCCACCTTGTGGAAGGTGAGCGTATGCCCCCCGGTCCTGGTGACGCCGGTACTTCGGAAGGTAAGCGGTTGCAGCGGATCCCTGTTGCCTTGCAGGCCGCCCACGAGCGACAAGGCGCCCCACACGAGCAGTACGACGCCGAGACCCGCACGCAACTTCTGAAGGCCGCTCGCCCCCGGCGCCAAGCGCCCCCCGCCGAGATAGACCCCGACCCCGACGAAGAGTGCGCCCCATAAGAGTAGCGCCGGCACATGCGGCAGGAGCCCGAGGAGATAGATGGCGACCCCCAGCAGCAGCACCCCGAAGGCGTACTTCACGGTGTGCATCCAGGGCCCGGCCTTCGGCAGCAGGTAGCCCGCCCCCACACCCAGCGCGATCAGCACGATGCCCATGCCAAGCGCCATACTGAACATGATCGCGGCACCCAAGGGTGCGCTATGGCTCGATATGGCCACGGCGAGCGCCGACACGAGCAGCGGCGATACACAGGCGCCGACCACCAAGGCCGACAGGAGGCCGAGGACGTAGGCGCCCGCCAACGACCGGCCGTTGCCGCCACCGGTGCGCGCGACTACGCGACTTTGGATGAAGCTAGGCACCTGCAGGGTGTAGATATCGAACAAGGACAGCGCCATGAGCACGAACAAGGCGGCAAGGAAGCCTATGCCCCAGGCGTTTTCAAAGTAGGCCTGGAGCTGTTCACCCGTGGCCCCCGCCAAGGCGCCCGCGCCCGCGTAGGTGGTGGCAGTACCGAGCACGTAGGTTGCTGATAGCAAGGCGCCCTGTTTCTTTGTCAGCCGCTCTTGTCCGCGACCGACCAGCATACCGGACAGGATGGGGATCATGGGCAGGACACAGGGGGTGAAGGTGAGCAGGAGACCGATTCCGAAGGCGCTCACGATCGCGAAGAGCCAAGTCCTGGTGCTCGGGCCGGCGGCATGCGGGGCAGGCGCGGAGGGTGTGTTCTCCACCGCCGGGGGTGCGGTGGCCGTTGAGGCCGCGCCGCCCAAGGTCGCGGATCGGGTTGGGAGCCGGACCTGCAAAATATGCGTGACCGGCGGATAACAGATGCCGGCGATCGCGCATCCCTGATAGTGTGCGCTCACTGTGAGCGATTGGCCGGCATGAGCCCCCGTGAGCGGCAAGGGGAGGATAAAAGTCTTTTTGTAGATGATGATGGTGCCGAGGACGCGGTTTTTTTCCACTGTACCTGGCGGCATGGCCACGGGTCCCAGGGTTACGCCGTGGCGTGGCGAGAGCAGCGTGAAGTGGATCTTGTCGCGGTAGAGGTAATAGCCGTGGGCAATGCGAAAGCGGGCCTCGAGGCCGTCTTTGGTGGGTGCCGTCAGGGTCAGCCGGTAGGCCTGGCTGCGCTCCAGGAACGGCTTCTGCCGGTGGCTGAAGAAGGCCTTGAAGGCGGCAAGCGGCCCTCCCTGGGCCATCGCCTCGCCGGGGGTCGCGACCAGCAGGGCCAGGACCGCAACGCTAAGCGCGCAGAGCGCCTTCAAGCCATCGCAGGTAGGGCGGATAGCCGCGAGCGACGGGGACCGCCAGGATCTCGGGGACTTCGTAGGGGTGCAGGGCGTGCAGGCGCCGTTCCAATTCATCATAAAGGTCTGTTGTCGTTTTCATGATCAAAAGCGTTTCCGTGGCGGTCTCGACGCGCTCCTGCCAACGGTATATGGACTGGACGGCCGCGAGCTGGTTGACGCAAGCCGCCAGTCTTTCATTCACGAGGGCCTCTGCGATCGCGGTCGCGGAGGTCTCGGGACAGGTACAAAAAACGATCAGGGCCTCTCTGGGCACGGTCTCGCCTCGTGGTGCGCCTCGATCGGCGCGGCGCGCGGAACTCCCCGCCGATTCGCGCATCTGAACCTATTCACGCGCCGTGGTTCAAGTCGGCCCCAGCGTCTCGCGATACCGGCGCACGAGAGGCTCGGGGTCCGGCAGGTCGCGCGGGCGGCTCGGATTCTTATACCATAGCTTCTTACCGTCATCCGGAATAGCCCAGTGCATGAGACCTCGTTTTCCCTCACTACCCGGCCCGGTGTTGTCATCCATGGCCGGGCTCTCGACCTAGGCTACGGCCCGGTTGGACTGTTCCTGCATGGCTTTCGTTCCCACTGCGATGGCGAAAAGGCTCAGGCGCTGGTCGCGCACGCCCGCGCGCGCGCTTATTCGTGGGTGCGTTTCGACCTGGCCGCGCACGGCGCATCGAGCGGGGCCCTTGAGGAGCAGACCGTCTCCGGATGGCTGGAAGATGCCTTGGCGGTGGCCGAGCGCACCGCACCGCGCCCGCTCATTCTGGTGGGTTCGAGCCTCGGTGCGTGGCTTGCAGTCGCCATGGCCCGCATGCGCCGTGTCCCGGTCGCGGGGCTTGTCTTGCTCGCCCCGGCCTTCAATTTCCTGCAGCGGTATTACGCGAGCTTCTCGGAGGACCTGCGTCGCCAGTGGCGGGCCGACGGCTATCTGGCGCTACCGGACCTCTACGCGCCCGCCGGCACTGTGTATCGGCTCGGCCATCGTCTGATCGAGGATGCCGATGCGCATGATGTCTTGTCGTCGCCTATCACGCTCCCTTGCCCGCTGACCATAATCCACGGCGAGCGGGATGATGTCGTTAGACCTTCCGTGAGCGAAGCCTTTCTGCACCAAGTGCGCGCGCCCGCCAAACGTCTGATTGTGATTCCCGGGGGTGACCACCGCTTGACCGCGGCCATCCCGCGGATTCTCGAAGAGGTGGATGCCTTGTGGCCACACGCGGATCGGGCGGCGGGGGTCGGCGTATGATCGGCCGGCTGCTGCGCTTTGTTGTCTTTCTGCCGCTTATTGAGGTCGTGGTGATCGTGCTCGTATGGCGTGCGATCGGGCCGTGGTGGACGCTCGCCCTGCTCGCGGCGGGCCCGATCGCCGGACTTGCGCTTTTACGTCTCTCGCCTGTGCGCACTTTTGGCCATGTCCGTGCGGCCCTTTCGCAGGGACGCCTCCCGGACGATGCCGTCTTGGGGGGCGCCGCCCTGGGGTTTGCCGGCCTGCTGCTGTTGTTCCCGGGATTCCTGTCGGACTTTCTGGCACTCGTGCTTTTGCTCGGGCCTGCGCGCCGCGCCTTGCGGCGTCCACCCAATCCGCCACCACCTACCGTCCGCAACCCGGATCGCGAGCCCCTCGAGGGCCGGTTTCGCTCGTACCGCGATTAGGTCGGACTTGACAAGGCATCAGCCTTGTTTATGATTGGCACTCACTCGGACAGAGTGCTAGCAAGCGCGACTGGTCCCGGTTATCGCGGTTTCTTAAGAGAGTAAGGAGATTCCTATGAAAGCGCAGCCTCATTCAAAAACAGGAGAACTTAGTATGAATATTCGCCCCCTGCACGACCGTGTGATCGTGCGCCGCCTGGAAGAAGAGCGGAAGTCCGCCGGCGGCATCGTGATTCCCGATACGGCCAAGGAGAAGCCGATCCAGGGCGAGATCGTGGCCGTAGGCAAGGGCAAGATTCTCGAGAACGGCGAGGTCCGTCCTCTCGACGTCAAGGTCGGTGACAAGATCCTTTTCGGCAAGTATGCAGGGACCGAGGTCAAGGTCGGCGCCGAAGAGCTTCTCGTCATGCGCGAAGAAGACGTAGTCGCGATCATTGACGGCAAATAACGAACGCTTAAAGAGAGGGAAGAATCATGGCAGCTAAAGAAGTCTTATTCGGTGATAGCGCACGCATCCGTATGCTGCGTGGCGTCAACATTCTGGCCGACGCAGTGAAGGTCACCTTGGGGCCCAAGGGCCGCAATGTCGTGCTCGACAAGTCGTTCGGTGCCCCCACGATTACGAAGGACGGCGTCTCGGTCGCGAAAGAGGTCGAGCTCAAAGACAAGTACGAGAACATGGGCGCGCAGATGGTGAAGGAGGTAGCCTCGCAGACCTCCGATATCGCGGGCGACGGCACCACCACCGCAACCGTCCTGGCGCAGGCCATTTTGCGCGAGGGCCTGAAGTCGGTGGCGGCCGGCATGAACCCGATGGATCTGAAGCGCGGTATCGACAAGGCCGTGTTGGCGGCGGTCGAGGCCTTGAAGAAGATCTCGCGTCCGTGCTCGGACCATAAGGAGATCGCCCAGGTGGGCACCATCTCCGCGAACTCCGACAGCTCGATCGGCAAGATCATTGCCGAGGCTATGGAGAAGGTCGGCAAGGAGGGTGTGATCTCCGTCGAGGAGGGGTCGGGCCTCGAGAACGCCCTGGAGATCGTCGAGGGCATGCAGTTCGATCGTGGCTATCTGTCGCCTTACTTCGTGAACAAGCAGGACACGATGACGGCCGACATCGAGAACCCCTACATCCTGATCTACGACAAGAAGATCTCCAACATCCGCGAACTCCTGCCGATCCTGGAAGGTGTCGCCAAGGCCGGCCGGCCGTTGCTGATCATTTCCGAGGATGTCGAGGGCGAGGCGCTCGCAACCCTGGTCGTGAACAACATCCGCGGCATCCTGAAGGTGTGCGCGGTCAAGGCCCCGGGCTTCGGCGATCGTCGCAAGGCGATGTTGCAGGATATCGCGATCCTGACAGGCGGCCAGCTCGTGTCGGATGAACTCGGCATGACCCTGGAGGCGGCCACGATCGACATGTTGGGCCAGGCCAAGCGCATCCAGGTCAGTAAGGAAAACACCACCATCATCGATGGCGCCGGCAACTCCAAGGATATCGAGGCGCGCGTCAAGCAGATCCGCGCCCAGATCGAGGAGGCGACGTCCGACTACGATAAGGAGAAGATGCAGGAGCGGGTTGCCAAGCTTGCCGGCGGCGTCGCCTTGATCAAGGTCGGAGCGGCCACCGAGGTGGAGATGAAAGAGAAGAAGGCGCGCGTCGAAGACGCCTTGCACGCGACCCGCGCGGCCGTTGAGGAAGGCGTGGTGCCGGGCGGCGGTGTGGCCCTGATCCGGGCCCTGCAAGACATGAAGGTCAAGGGCGACAACCACGATCAGGAGGTGGGCATCCAGATCGCCCGCCGCGCGATGGAAGAGCCCTTGCGCATGATCGTCATGAACGCGGGCCTCGAAGGCTCGGTGGTCATGAACAAGGTGGCCGAGGGCAAAGGGAGCTACGGCTTCAATGCGGCGACCGGCGAGTATGGGGATATGCTGAACATGGGCATCCTCGACCCCACCAAGGTCACGCGTACCGCGCTGCAGAATGCAGCCTCGGTCGCCGGCCTCATGATCACCACCGAGGCCATGATTGCCGAGCTTCCGCAGGACGAGAAGGCGGCTGCGGGCGGTGGCGGTGGCGGCATGGGCGGCATGGGTGGAATGGGCGGCATGGACGGCATGATGTAAGCCGACCGCTCTTCAGAGTAGTGGGGCAGGGGCCGGAAGGCCCCTGCCCTTTTTTACGTCCGTAAGCCCAAGCGGTGGACGAAGCGGGATGGCATCTTCTGCTATGCTTGCGCCTGTGCTCATGACGGCGCGACGAGCGGGGCTGACCTTTTCGCCACGGGGCCGGCATGGCCCGGGAGGCTCTCATGGCAGTGCGCAAGACGGGGACGTGGCTACGCAGGGCCCGCATAGCGGGCGGCGGCGCTTTGGTCGTCGCCTACTCCGCGATTTCTTATCGCTCGAACGTGGCCGGCCACGCCGGCACGCTGGGCGTCTTGTTCGCGTTCGCGCCACTGCTTGCGCTGTCACTCGGCGCGGCCTGGCGAGGGCGTCCGCGCCCGCTGTGGCTCGCCCTCTGGGCCTTGGCCTGTGGAGGCCTTTGGCACGACCGTGCCCTGATCGCGGCCCATTACGCATGGGCCTACCTGGTCGAGGACGTCGGTATGCTGACGCTGCTCTGCAGCTTTTTTGCGCGCACGCTTGCGCCCCCGCGCGTACCGCTCATTTCGCGTTTGTCCGAGCTTGTGCACGGCTCTCTGAGCCCGCGGCTTGCGCACTACACGCGGCGCGTGACGCAACTTTGGGCGGCGCTTTTCGGTGTCATGGCGATCGTTTCCGTCTTTCTCTTTCTCGTGGCCGGTGTCCGCGTCTGGGGTTTCTACGCCAATGTGCTTACCTGGCCCATCATGGCCCTCGTCTTCATCGGCGAGTACCTGGTCCGTCGGCGCGTCATTCCCGCGCAGGAGCGGGCAGGGTTTCTGCAGGTCGTCTTCGCAGGCAGTCGTTACTGGCGGCATCTGGTCGACACCGATCCCCGTGAGCCGTCCTTGCACGGGCGGGCCGGGCGATGAGCGCCACCGCGCTCGTCCAGGCCACCGATCCGGCCGCCCTGTTCGCCTTCTATGACGGCGCGCCGCGCTCCATGGGCCAGTTTCTGCGCGACGTGTCGCGTGTCGCGGGCTTGCTGCCCCCGACGGGGCCTGTCTTGAATGCCTGCAGCGATCGCTATCATTTTGCCGTAGGTCTCGGTGCCGCTCTGGTCGCGGACCGGATGACCGTTTTGCCGGCCGCTTATGCGGCCGAGACGATCAAGGCCTTGCGCACACGTATGCCGGATCTGTATGGCTTGAGCGACGGGGATCTCGATATCGCTCTGCCCCTGGTGCCTTTTCCCCGACTCGACCCCGAGGCCCCCGCCGGGTCTCTGGTTCCGCCCATGCCGCACATCCCCTCCGGGCGCCAGGTGGTCATGGTCTTCACTTCGGGTACGACGGGCACCCCCGCCGGTCACGTCAAGACCTGGGGTTCGCTCGTCGCGGGTGCCTATGCCGAAGCGGATCGCTTGGGGCTTAGCGGTGGCGCCGCCTGGTCGTTGGTCGCGACCGTGCCGCCCCAGCACATGTACGGACTCGAGTCGTCGGTCATGTTGGGCCTGCACGGGGGCGCGGTACTCCACGCGGCCCGTCCTTTTTACCCCAAGGATATCGCCGAGACGCTGGCATCGGTCCCGCGCCCACGCCTCTTGGTGACCTCGCCGGTCCATCTCCGGGCGCTATTGACGAGCGCCGTGGCCACCCCACCGCTCGATGCGATTCTCTGCGCGACCGCGCCCCTGCCCCTGGCTCTGGCCGAGCAGGCCGAGGAGCGTCTGGGGGCGCCTTTGTATGAGATCTACGGGGCGACGGAGGCCGGCCAGATTGCGAGCCGCTGCCCGACACGCGAGGAGGATTGGCGGCTGTTTCCCGGCCTCGTCCTGGAGCCGCGGGGCGAAGGCTTTATCGTGCGTGGCGGTCATGTGCAGACCCCGGCCCCTTTGAGCGACATCATCGAGCCCGTGGGTCCGGCATCCTTCCGGTTCCATGGTCGCGGCGCCGACATCGTGAACGTGGCCGGCAAGCGCAGCTCCATCGCCTTTCTCGAGCAGCAGTTGCTTGCCATCCCGGGTGTGCTCGATGGTGCCTTTTATATGCCGGACGAGGATTTCGCGGGCCCGGTCGCCCGCCTGACGGCCTTCGTGGTGGCCCCCGGCCTGAGCTGTGCCGCCATCGAGACGGCGTTGCGTGCCCGCATCGATCCGGTGTTCCTGCCCCGACCGCTGATGCTCGTGGATGCCCTGCCGCGGCTTGCGACGGGCAAGCTGCCCCTGGAGACGCTCCGCAGGCTGCTCGCCTCCGGCGCCCGCGACGTCGGCCAGGGACATGGCTGAGACCGCCCGTCTTTTGTTCCCCGCAGATCATCCGGCCTTCCCTGATCATTTTCCGGGAAACCCTGTGGTGCCAGGCGCCCTACTCCTCGACGAGGCCTTGGCCGCCTTGGCCGCGCGCCGCGGCCTCCCCTACGAGGCCCTCGAGGTGCGCCACGCCAAGTTCGTCCAGCCGGTGCGCCCCGACCAGGGTGTCGAGGTCTCTTGGGAGGATGTCGGGGCCGGGTCCCTCGACGTGCGGCTGCAGGGGGCAGGCGGGCCCGTGGCCGCCTTTTCCGTGGGTACAAGGGGCCCGCTCATGAGTGAGCGCGCCGACCCTCGCTTGGGCGCGGTGCAAGCTCGGGTGTCGCGCGCGCAGATCGGTCCCCTGCTCCCGCACGGTGATCGCATGTGCCTGCTTGCCGCGGTGCGCGCTTGGTACGCCGAGGGCATCGAAGGTCTCGCCGTAAGCCATCGTGACCCGACCAACCCCCTCCGCGCCCGCGACCGCCTGGGCGCCGCGTGCGCGATCGAGTATGCGGCGCAGGCGATGGCCGTTCACGGCGCGCTTTGCGCAAGCGGGCCTTCGCAACCGGGGGGCGCTTTGCTTGCGGCGCGCGACATCCGTTTCTTTGTCGCACGCCTGGATGATATCGAGGAGCCGCTCGTGATCGACTGTCGCGCCTTGGCCCAAGACGCCCGCGGCGCCATGTATCGTTTTCAGGTGGGCACGGCGACCCGGCTGCTCGTATCCGGGCGCGCGACCGTGCAATTCGTAGCCCTCGTGGGCCTCGGCCATGCCGGCCAAGCTTAGCGCCAGGGTCGCGGGCCCGCCGCGCGCGCTCGTCACCGGCGCGAGCGGCGCCATAGGTACGGCAATCTGCCGTCGCCTGGCCGCCGACGGCTGCCATGTCATCTGTCACGCCCATAGCCACCCGGATGAGGCCGCACAGCTCGTCTCCGAGTTGAAGAATGCCGGTGCCGACGCGAGCTTATGTGTGTTTAATGTCGCTGATGCCTGCGCGACGGCCGACGCGCTCGCCCCGCTGCTCGCTGAGGCGCCCATCCAGGTGCTCGTTCATAATGCGGGCGTCCACGCCGACGCGGTCCTCGCCGGCATGACGTTCGAGCAATGGCGCCGCCCCCTCGATGTCGCCTTGGACGGCTTCTTTCATGTCGCCCGCGCACTGCTCCTGCCTATGATACGGACCCGCTGGGGGCGCATCGTGAACGTTACCTCGGTCGCCGGGCTGCTCGGTAACCGCGGTCAGGCCAACTATGCCGCAGCCAAGGCCGGGCTGCACGCCGCCGGCAAATCCCTGGCGCTCGAGGTCGCAAGCCGCGGCATCACGGTCAACGCCGTCGCCCCCGGCATCATCGCCACGCCTATGAGCCAGGTCTTCGGGCCCGACGATATCGCACGCCTCGTGCCCATGGGGCGCGCCGGCGAGTGTCACGAGGTTGCGGACCTGGTGGCCTTTCTGGTCTCCGATCAGGCCGCCTATATCACTGGGCAGGTCATATCGATCAACGGCGGCATGATCTAGACCCGCTGCGGCGACCCAGCCTGCGCGGAATACGATAGAGCAGACCCAGAAGCAGACGTATGTGCATGCTGGTGAGGAGTATGTTGTCGCGCACGTAGTGGAAGTGGGAGACGCCGCCATGGGCCTTGTCTGGATACCGCACCGGGGCCTCGATATTGAGGGCTCGGACTCCCGCCCAGAAGAGGCGCACGGCGGCCTCCGGATCGAAGTCGAAGCGGCGCATGGTGCGGCGTGGGGCCATGATCCGTAAGAGGGGCTCGATCGGATAGATACGAAACCCGAAAAGCGAGTCCCCGATATGGCGGCCGCAGGTCTCGAGGTTCACGCAGGCGTTCGACAAGCGTCGCCCATAGACCCGTACCCGGGGCGCATCGGAGGCAAACACCGGCAGACCGAGGATCATGGCGTCTGGATTCGATTGCGACGTCTCCATGAATGTCGGTATGAGTCCCGCCGGGTGTTGGCCGTCAGAGTCCATGCATAGGACATGCGTATACCCATAGGCTTGGGCGCGTTCGAGGCCCAAGAGCACCGCCGCCCCTTTGCCACGATTGCGGGTCTCGGTGATGACGACCAGGCCGGCGTTGCGGCGCGCCATATCGGCGAGCCCCTCGGCGGTTCCGTCCGTGCTGCCATCCACGACGACCCACACGGGGGCCCAATGCCGCAAGGCCTCGGCCACGGTCTCATAGACCTTGGGTCCGGGGTTGTAGCTTGGGATCAGCACCAGGTGTGTCGCGGAAAGGCTTGGCATCAGTCTGCTGAAATAATCAACGGGTGGCAGCGCATTCGGCGACCGACTTTGGGCGACGAAGGGATCAGTTTGCGGTCCGCACGCCTTGCTCGCGGGCTCATTCGCTTCCGGTCATCAGGGGCGCTTCCTCGGACCGCCGTCGCTCGCGACGCTTGCGGAAGGTTTGCATGGACCGGCGGAAATGGTAGAGCGAATTCAGGTAGTAGAGGCCCTTGAAGAGGGCCAGGGAACGCCAGATAGGGGTGTCCCCGAAGATGTCTCCGGCAAGCACCGACAAGAGCGCCTCCTGGACCCGAAATATGTTACGGGGACCCATGAAAAGGTCCCGCATCGTCGGGTGATTGACGCGGTAAATAAACCACGAGAATGCGCGCGGTCCTTGGCGGAGCTTGTGGTCGTACACCCGTAGCGCGCGCCGCGCCGCGCTGGGCTTGCTGAGGCAGGCATCGACCGCATCCGCGGCCAGGAAGCCGCCGTGCATGGCCAGCATGACGCCCGACGAGAACACGGGGTCTATGAACGAAAAGGCGTCGCCGAGCAGGACGTAATTCGCGCCGTACGAGCGGTCGCAGCCGTAGGAGAAATTGCCGGTCGCGGATACCTCCGAGACCAGCTCGGCGCCGGCAAGGCGCGCGGCAAGCGCCGGACAAAGGGCGACGGTGTCGCGAAAAAATGCTTCCACGGGCTTGCTGCGCTGTTTGAGGTAATAGGGCCATACCACGGCGCCCACGCTCGTGGTGCCATCGGCCAGGGGTATGAACCAGAACCAGCCGTGCTCGAACCAGAAGATCGAGATATTGCCCTCGGCGCGACCGTCGTTGCGCGCGGCGCCCCGGAAATGTCCGTAAAGCGCCGAGCTGTTGTGCCGGGGGTTGCGCCGTTTCATGTGGAATCGGTTGCCGAGGAAGGTGTCGCGCCCGGATGCGTCGATCAGGAAACGCGCCTCGAAATCCTCGACGCTTCCATCCTCATGGCGGGCACTTACGCGCGCGCCGGCCCCCTCTTCGAGAAGGGCGACATCCTGCACCCGGCACCCTTCCCGGGTCATGGCCCCCTTGGCCTCCGCATTGCGGAACAGGATGGTGTCGAAATCCGCACGACGCACCTGGTAGGCGTAGGGCATGTCCTTGTTCCAGGCCTCGGCGAACTGGAACTCCTGTCGCGCCTTCTCGTGCCAGGGCGAGACGAACTCGGCCCCCCACTTCATCATGCCTATGGCGCGCACGGCCTCGCCGACGCCCAGGCGCTCGAAGAGCGGAAGGTTGGCCGGGAGCAGAGATTCGCCAATGTGGAACCGCGGGTGACGGTTTTTTTCCACGATGACGACACGGTAGCCGCGTTCGGCAAGCAGGGCCCCGGCGGTGCTGCCCCCCGGCCCCCCTCCGATCACGAGAACGTCACATTGCGTAGCCATCAGGCCATCCTTTTTTAGACATCATGCATTGACCTGCCCGGCCTCAAACAATGCGGACTCGACTGAAAGCGGGGTCAACCACCATCGACCCCAAGGTTACACGTGACAAGACGGGTCGCGACAAAGTTTAGCAAGTATGCACGGTTAGATACACACGCAGACACCACCGCGCCGGCCGTGGCCGCCGAGGCCCGAGCTACCCCCTGCCATGACCAGCAAAACCCGAATACCCCCATGGCGCTTTTTGGTCTCAGGACGCTCGAGATCGAGATCTCGCCTTCCTTCGACGAGAAAGGCCGCACCCCTTCGTCCTGCCCCTTGCCATCAAGCGCCGCGAGCCCCGGGATCGCTACCCAATTCCCGGGGGGCTCGTCACCTATGTGTCGATCCCCTCCCGAGCCGAGCTATCGGAGGCTGCGCATGGCAGACACTACGCGGGAAGACTGAGACCCACTTAAGCCCTGAGAAGTCGCTCTGCCCGCGCGACTTTCGCTATGCAAGTGAGCCTGCACGCGGTGCTCTCCCGCGCTACAGTTGGGTCTAAGGCAGCCCGCGCGCCCCGGTAGCGCTCTCGACCACCTGCGCGATCCGCCGCAGGCCATATTGTCTTCGGGCGAGGCCTATCTCCGCTATCCGGTATAGCTTTTTGGGCTTTAAATTCGGCGTCGCACATTTAGCGAATTCCAATGCTTATGGATCCCATATTCGGTTATAAGCTAACCAAGATCGGATTATTGGCAGATCGGGCTTATGGCTTAGACACGGAGCGGGGCAAAATGAGCCTGACGTGATCCTCCGTGGCCTCAAAGAGGGGTTCGACGCCATTTACCTCGCGCATCAAAGGAATGATTTTATTGCGTACACCCATGCCTCGTGCGTCTACATAACCATAGTCGCGCAGCACCTCCACTATGATCGGATTGCGCGGCGAGCGTTGGCCGGCCAGCACTTTCTCGATGGTCATGGAGTTCTGTAAGGCGCCGGGGCTCAGGATTTCGAGCCGGTCGGCATATGCCGCGATCTCGACTTCCAGTACGCGTGTCCAGTCGCGATGCGCCAGTGCGTTGATAATGGCTTCACGTACCGCCTCGGGAGGATAGTGCCAAGTCCGTTGCCGTCGCAGGCCGTCCGCCAATACCGCGCCTTCGACACTGACGAATGGCCGCATCCGATCCATCAAATCTTCGATCAAGCCACGCTCGACCAGTTCGCGGGCATCACCCTGTCGTCCGAAGCGGCCGACCAGCGGGCCATCGATTATCGTATCGTCGAGCGCCTGATAACCCTTGCCGGTGCCGTTGAAAGCCATCCAGCGAACGCCCGCCTGGCGCAGATAGCGACGCGGCGTGCGTCCGAACAGCACCAATCCGGCGATCGTGCAGACCGGCGCGGGAACGCCCGTATCCGTCATGAACCCAAGACCCACCATGCGGCGCTGCCACGCATCGTCCGTTGCGGGCAGTTCACGGTCGCCAGCCAGCGCCAACAGGTAGTCCTGTAAGCGCTCGCGGTCGAGTGCGTCAAAGGCGGCACCCGACACCGGCAGCATCTCGCTGTGCAACATCCCGCCGCTCTCGAATAACCGTGCCTGCTGCTCACGGGTCGCCAGGCGTGACGTGCTACCCACGCGCACATAGATATCTTCGCGATTGTTGTGCCGCAGGACATACGGCTTCGCCGTACCCATCGTGATCGAGACCACGGCGACACGCTTGCCGTCTTCGAGCGTCATGACCTCGTAGAACGGCAGCAGCATCGGATGCACATAGCGGCCAAAGACCGTATCCATCACCCAGGTTTCCAGGTCGTCGCGCTGGATGCCAGAGATCGTACCGTCGTCTTCGACGCCGAGCAGGACCATGCCACCGCGCAGGTTCGCCATTGCGACGATTTCCTTGGCGAGTTGTTCGGGACGGATGTCATCGCGCTTGAACTCGACACCCGAGTTCTCACCGTTCGCGATGGCTTCCAGTAGCTCCGTTCTCAGCATCGTTGTCTTCCCTCTCTAGAAACCATACTTTTCCTTGCGCTGCGAGAACGCCTCCCGACCGCCTTCCAGAATCTCGGCCACGCGCTCGCGGATCGCGGGCACGTCGATAGAGCCCTGCGCCTCAACAGGCATTTGCGCATGCGAATCGGACGCGGAGAAGATGCCGATCCATTCGGCGTCGCCGAACACCGGAATGTTCGCGTTGTGCGTAGCGAACAGGAACTGGCGTTCTGTCTTCGCGCCACGCAGTTGCATCACGATCCGCTCGGCAATGAACGCGTTGTCCAGGTTGTCCTCTGGCTGGTCCATGATGAGCGGGTCATCATTCTCCAGCAGCAGCAGATGCAGGATGGCCGTGCACTGCTGACCGGTCGACAGTTGATCCAGCGGCTTGAACACCTCGCCCTGGTGCGCGATGTTCAGCTCGATCAGGATGCGATCCTGCAGGTCGATCTCTTCGAGTTCGAGTACCAAGCCGCGATCGAGCCGCGCCAAGGTCTCGACCACCGAGTTCTGCATGCCCCAGTCCCAGGTCAAAGTCTTGATCGCCTCTTCACCGGCGCGAATCGCCTGCACCAACGCGGGCACGGTCAGGTCATCGCCCGCCTGCTCGATCCAGGCGAGTTTCTTTTCACCGAGGCCGGGCATCTGCAGCAGGAATTCCTTCAACGCTTTGCGCTGGCCACCGATTTTCAAGTTTAGCCTGAGTTTGCCGTCGAGCTTGCGATTGAGCTTCTTCACCGCCGCGCGCAATTCGTCGCTGCGCTGGTCGCGCAGGCGATAGAACTCATCCAGCAGGTTGCGTCGTTGACCTTCCAGTTCGGCCAACAGCTTGTCTACGTTCGTCACGCGCGTTTCGCTCGGGCGGATGGCCTCGATTTCGCGCAGCAACTCCTGATAGGCGCGGCCCACGTCACGGCCGGGCTTGCCGGCAAATGCCGGCAGGCTCGCAAAGAGTTTTTCCAGCGCCTCCGACTCCCCATCAAGTTTGGTTTTCAGCTCGGCCTGTTGCCTTCCGGTTGCCGCAACGGCTGCCGCGTGCCGCTTGCGCAGCCCGACGAGCTGCGCACCGAAGTCCTTGTTGAGCGCGTCCAGCGTTGTACGCATCGCAGTGAGGATAGCCGCGTGCGGCAATCCTTCCAGCGCCTTGTCGCTAAGAAACGCGGTGTCGGGCAAGCCGTCCTCGAGCGCGGACAGCCCTTCAGCGACGCGGCCGATTTCCTCGTTCACCCGTTTGGATAGCTGGCGCTCGCGTTCGAGTTGCGGCACCAGCGCGAGCTTGCTTTCGAGGCCGAGCAACTTGAACTGCTGCACCTGTTCGGTCAATTTCGGCAGGCGTGCAACCTGGGCTTGCAGGTCGTCTTTCTGGCGGGTCGAGGCAAGCAGCTTCTCGCGATTCTCCGCGAGGCGCTTCGCCACTGCCGCCAGTTCGCTGGCGAGTGAAGTGCCACCCGGCAGAAAGCGATTCAGGACCGCCGTCTGGCTCGCTGGATCGCGCGCGAGTTCAAATATTTCGTTCTGGCCATAGATTTCGATGCGCGGCAGCAAATCGCGCGGATGCAGCGTGGAGACTTGCCCCTTGTCGTCTTTCACGACCGGCGGTTCGCCATAGCGGCGTGAGACCAAATAGCGCCGGCCGTGCAAGGCACGGGACACGACACCCAGCTCGATGCGACCACCAGCGCCGAGGTTGGCCTTCACAATTTCATCATGTTGCCGGCGCGCGGCGGCCGCGTGTGGCGCGGCATCCAGCGCATAGCGCAGGCATTCCACCAGCGTCGATTTCCCGGTGCCGCGCCCGCCGATCACCGCGTTCAGATGGGCCGACAATTCGATTGCGATACCGTCGAGATAGCCGCCGTGAAAGCGCAGGTTCTCCAGGCGCGAGTAGTGCGCCTCGGGCAAGGCGCCGACCCGGATGCGCGAGTCCGGGTCCTTGAAGGCGGTAACGAAGCTCTCGAAGCTCGGCCGTGTCATCTTGATCCAGCAACTCGCGCACGGATCGGCCAGGTCCTCCGGTTTGGCCACGTCCTTCGCGTTCAGCAGCGCGATGGGGTGCCTACGCTGGTAGTCCGGGTTCTTGTTGAGGACGATGTCCTTGTAGTTCGCCGGCAGTTCCTTCAACGGCCCGGGAATCTGCCCGGCCTTGACCAGCGCTTCGTTCTTCCAGACGTGGACCAGCCCACCCCCATCCCGGTTCAGGCGCAGCAGGCCGTTGCCGCCGGTCATGTGCGCCGCGTACCAAAAGCCGCCGAGGTCGAAGATGATCTGGGCGAGATCGAGGCAGGTCTTGCGCGACGGCCGCACGGTGTCTTGCACATCGGTCGGGATGAGCCCGCCGAGGTAGCGATTCAACTGGTCCTTGGTCGTGCCTTCGGGAAACAGGCACACCATGTGAATCTTCTCGCTGGATGCGATTTCGAAACCCGGAAACACGACGATGTCGTGCGGTTCCAGGACGCGGCGCAAACCATCGACGGCATCGACACTGCCATGGTCTGCGATGCCGACCACCTTGATGCCCTGCGCCAGACACTGATCGAGTAACTGCTGATTGTAGGCTGCCTCATCGAGCCCCTGCCCGGTGCCCCGGTACTTTGACTGGTATCCGGACGGATTGACCTGCAGGGCGCAGCGCCAGAACCGCGCGACCGTGTAGCTGGGTTGAATGGCGGCTTCGCTTTTCATTATTCGCGCCTCTTGGAGCGCTGCGCGCGATCCGCCACCGGCATCTCCGGACCCTTGCGCAACAGCTTGTCCACCGCCTTGCGTACCAGCCACGCCACACTCACATCCTCGCGCAAGGCGATCGTTTGCAGCGCGTCAAGCTGCCGCTTGGGCAGGGTGACGGTCACTCGCTTGATTTCGGCGTCAACGGAGCGGGTCATGGTTATGAGCATCAACTTGCAGCAAGTTGCTTAATAATACCGCAACTGGGCGAGTCTAGCGAAGGGCTAGGGCCGAGCCCAAGCCGCCTCGACCGAAAGCGGCTTTCCCGTAGCCTTTCAAGGCGTTGTGAAAGAAGCGTTGTTCCGCATCTCGCCCATACGGGGCGGGTGTCGAGGAGATCCGGGGCGCGCCTTTGTTGCGGATTGGGTCGCGTCGTCGCGAAGATGGGCGACGCGCGTATATCAGAGTGAGCGATGGTGCAGCCGCTCGTGCCTTGACTTAAAGACTTACGAATCAAAGGAGAACAAAAGACGCTAAAAAAACCCACGCCGCTAGTTGACAGGTCAAAACATATCAGGCCGGATGGCCTATGGCCCATCCCACCGGCAGCATCGTGATGAGGGTATGGATCGAAAGAGACTCACGCCGTTCCTCCCACGCCGTCTTCTTCAAATCCAGGGCCTTGTTCCAGACGAAGCGCACGCATCCCAGTTGTCGCGCGATGAGGTCTTGTTGCGCGGCGGTGGGGTAGAGACGGATCTTGGTGGCGCGGAACATGACGGGAATTATAGCCAATTATGCGGGTTGGCGTGTATGCTGTACGGTAAGTATACACCTCAGATGCGCCTTATATCCCCGCCCTAAATGACGGGGTTTTACGGCGCTGCAGGATAAAGATAAATGAAAGTGCTCGTAACCGGAGACTCTAGGGGGATTGGCTTTGGTTTCGCGGAGGCCCTAATGGACGCCGGCTATCTCGGGGCTTTAGGTCGGCAGAAAGGAGGCGAGACTTGTAGGGGGCATGAAGTCCCCCGGACCTTCGGTATTATGGGAACGTGCGGATGTCGGGCGGCGCGAGGACGTCCGGGGCGGCGCGGCTACCCCCGTCAATGGCGGATCGGTTGATGGTCGCAAACCCGTCGACGACGTCGCGTTGAGGCTGCTGGCGGAACGCGCGACCGACGTCATAGCGCAGCTTGTCGGCGCTGACTGATAGGAGGGAAACAGAGCAGCCCGCGGCCTTATCGTGACGATCCTCATCGGGGGTTGCCGGACGGCTGGTGCGTTCAGGTCACGAACCGGCTGATTGCCCAGAATTGGAGGCTCGCACCGACCAACGTCAGAATGTGGAAGGCGGCGTGAAAGTATTTCACGCGGTCGCGCACCAGAAAGACCACGCCGATGCCGTAGCAGGCGCCGCTTAGGCCCAGGGCCACGAGTACCGCAAGCGGGGTGTGCCGGAAAAACGGCGGAGCGCCGAGTATCGTGGTCCAGCCCATGACCTGGTAGATGTACTCCGACCGGCGCAGGTAGCGTTCCGGCGCCCCCCAGAGGAGCAGAATCGCGAGCCCGGCCAGTGCGCATTCCGTCACGACGAGGAAGACCCCTGTCGCTCCGCGGACTAGGAGCGCCGCGACGGGGATGTAGGTGCCGGCTATGAACAGGGCGATGGCCATGCGGTCCAGGCGCTGGAACCGCTCCTTCAGGGGGCCCGTGGGCAGTATGTGGTAGGCGGCCGACACCGCGTACAGGCCGACCATGGCGAGCGAAAAGATCGCGGCGCACAGAAGCTTTGGGAGATCGTTCGTCTGTGCCGCAAGGCGCGTAAGGATGGTGCCCACGACCAAGGCCGCGAGCGCGCCCAAGCCATGCAGGGCGGCATTGATCCACTCTTCCTCGCGCGACTGACAGCGTTCGGCAGGTGCGAGCGGCAGGGCGTCGCCGAACTCCAACGTCGCTTCTGCGGCAAGGTCCGCGTCCACCTCGTCTATGCGGATCGCCTCTTGCGCTCCCCCACGGCTTTTCATCATAGCGATAAGCGCGCCCCGATCTCGCGCAGCCGCAGCCTGCGGCCCTCGTAGTCTGGCATGACCCGCCCCAGCTCGCGCCAAAAGGGGGGCTTGTGATGGGGAGCGATCAGGTGGCAGAGCTCATGGGCGATGACATAATCGAACAGGTCCGCCGGCACGAGCATGAGCCGCCAATTCAGGCTGATCGTCCCGCGCGGCGAGCAGCTCCCCCAACGTGTCTTCTGGCCGGCGATCCGAATCCGTTTGGGCGCCCGCCCGACCAGGGGTGCGTAATGGATGATGCGCGCGAGCGCGTGGTGTCGCGCCGCCTCCCGGTACCAGAACTCCAAGGCCCCACGCGCCTGTTCTTCGTCGGGCGCCGCCACTTGCAGACGCTCGCCGTCTCGGCGGACCTCCGGCGTTCCGGGTCGGTAGTGGAGGCGTAAACGCAGACTCTCGTCCAGGTACTGCAGGCCCAGTCCGTCGGCAAACACGGGGGTCCGCGGCGCCTCGTTCAGTCGCTTCAAGGTCCGCTCGATCCAGGGCGCCTTGGCCTTTAAAAAGGCCTCGATGTCGACCTGTCGGGCGCTTGCGGGAACGAGCAGACGCATGGCGCCCGAGGGGTTGATTTGCAAGCAGAGGGTGCGGCGCCTGCGACTGCGGACAAGGGCGTAGGTCGCCACGCTCAGATCTCGATCATCTCGAACTCGTCCTTGGTGGCCCCGCAGTCCGGGCAGGTCCAGTTCTCCGGCACGTCTTCCCAGCGCGTGCCCGGTGCGATGCCGTGTTCTGGCAGACCTTTCTCTTCTTCGTAGAGGAAACCGCAAATGACGCACATATAGACTTTCGGGACGTTCGCATTCATGCGGCTATATTGCCATGATTCCCACTTCTCGTGAAACGTGGCGGCAGGCAGTACAATGCCGTGATGACAAGCCTCCGCACCGCCATTGTCCTCTGCAATCTCGGTGGCCCCGATAGCCTCGCGGCCGTCGAGCCCTTTTTGCGCAATCTGTTTTCCGATCCCGATATCTTCAAGTTCCCGTTGGCCCCCATCACCCAACGCCTCTTTGCCTGGTTGGTCGCGCGCCGCCGTCGTGAGGAAGCAAGCCGCGGCTATGCGGCCCTCGGCGGGGCCTCGCCCATCGGCGCCAATACCCAGGATCAGGCCTGGGCGCTCGAGCAGTCCCTGGCCGACCTCGAGGCGCGGGTCTTCGTCTGTATGCGCTACTGGCATCCCTTGACGGCGGAGGTTGTCGCGGCGCTCAAGGCGGGCGGCTACCGGCGCGTCGTCCTCCTGCCCCTCTATCCGCAATATTCCTTGACCACGACCGGCAGTGCGCGCAACGAATTCGTGCGGCAATGCGCCCGCCTGCACTATCATCCCGATGTCCGGTTCATCGAGTCGTGGTACCAGGATCCCGATTATCTGGACGGGATCGCAGCCAGCATCAAGACGGCGGCCGCGCAATTTAGCGCCCCGGACCCCGCGCGCATCAGCCTGCTTCTTTCCGCGCATGGTGTGCCGCAGCGCCTGATCGCACAAGGCGACCCCTATCGCATGGGAATCGAGGAGACCGCGCGGCTTGTTTGCGAGCGGCTCGGCTGGCCACAAGTGACCTTGTGTTATCAGAGTCGCGTCGGACCGCTCGAGTGGCTGCGTCCGTATGTCGACGATGTCATCCGCGACCAGGGGCGCGCGGGCGTCGATCAGATCCTCGTCTACCCGATCGCCTTCGTATCCGACCACATCGAGACGCTTTATGAGCTCGGGATGACCTATGCCGGGCTTGCTCGGGAAGTGGGCGTCCGGGAGTATCATGTCGTGCCGGCTTTGAATGCCCACCCGGCCCTGATACGCGCGCTTGCGCGCATCGTGCGTCACGCCCTTAAGGAAGAGAGGTGACCTGTGAGCCCCCCGAATCCCCCTATCGTACTGGTCTTTGCGGGTAACGACCCGACCGGCGGCGCAGGCCTCCAGGCCGATGCCGAGGCGCTCTTGAGCATGGGTTGTCATGCCGCCCCTGTAGTCACAGCGGTAACCGTCCAGGACACCTTTGGACTGAAGGGCTTTGCGGCCCTGGAGCCGGCGCTTGTGATCGAGCAGGCGCGCGCGATCCTTGAGGACATGCCGGTCGCGGCCTTCAAGGTCGGCATGGTCGGAAGCCTCGCCAACCTGAGTGCGATCGCCGAGGTCATAGCGGACTATCCCGGCATCCCCGCCGTCATCGATCCGGTGTTGACGACCGGGCGCGGCGACGAATTGAGCGACGAGCCGCTGGAGGAGGGATTCCGCTCGCTCCTCTGCCCACTCGCGACCTTGCTGACCCCCAACAGTCGCGAGGCCCGCAGGCTCGTGCCGGAGGCCGATACGCTCGAGGCCTGCGCTCAGGGTTTGATGTCGCTCGGGTCGCGTTACGTCCTCATCAGCGGGACCCACGAACCGACCGAGCCGGTTGTGAATCTGCTTTACGGCCATCGTCAATTCCTGGACCGCTTTACCTATAAGCGCTTGCCGGGGGAATATCATGGCTCCGGTTGTACGCTTGCATCGAGCTGCGCGGCCGTCATGGCCCAGGGCTTGGAGCCCGTGAACGCGATCATCCAAGCATTGGAATACACCTATAAGACGCTCGAGCGGGCGTGGTCTTTGGGGATGGGGCAGCAATTACCGGACCGTCTGTTCTGGGCCCGGGAAGACGGGGCCGGCACGGGTTGAGGATCGCGGGCCTTTATGCGGTGACCGATACGGGGTGCTGTGACCTCAAAGGCCGTGAGCGCGTCCGGGCGGCGCTCGCGGGCGGGGCACGGATGTTGCAAGTGCGTTGCAAGGACGCGCGCCCCTCCGTCGATGTCGTTCGTGCCCTGGTCGCGTTGGGGCATGCCCACGGGGCGCCCGTGATTGTGAACGACGATGTGGGGCTCGCCCGCGAGGCTGGCGCCGACGGCGTGCACCTGGGGCGCGAGGACACGACCCTGGAGTCCGCGCGCGCCGCGCTCGGCCCGTCCGCCATCATAGGCGTATCCTGTTACGCGGATCTTGGCCGGGCGCGGGATGCGGCGGCGCGCGGGGCCGATTACTTGGCTTTCGGGAGCTTCTATCCCTCGCGGACCAAACCCCATGCGGTCCGCGCCGAGCCGTCGCTTTTGACGGCGGCGCGTGTTCTGGGTAAGCCCCTGGTGGCGATCGGCGGTATCCTGCCCGAGAATGGGCGCGCCCTCATTGCGGCTGGCGCCTCGGCGCTTGCGGTGATCGACGGCGTTTTTGGGCAATATGACATCGAGGGCGCCGCGCGCGCCTATCAACGGCTTTTCGAGGAGATCTTATGACTGCAAGCCACCGCGCCTTCATGCGTGCCCGATCGGTCATCGCAGGCGGCGTCAATTCGCCAGTGCGGGCCTTTAAGGGTGTCGGGGGCGAACCGATCTTCATGCAGCGTGGCGAAGGCGCCTATTTGTTCGATGTGGATGGTAAACGCTATATCGACTATGTCGGTGCTTGGGGACCCCTCATCTTGGGGCATGCGGACCCTGACGTGACGCGCGCGGTCGCCGACACCGCCTCGCGTGGTCTATCGTTCGGTACGCCCACCGAGCTCGAGACAGATCTGGCCCTCGAGGTGCGCGCGTTGATGCCGGGCCTCGAGCGGCTGCGCTTCGTCAGTTCCGGCACCGAGGCCACGATGACCGCCTTGCGTCTGGCGCGCGCGGTCACGGGACGCGACAAGGTGGTGAAGTTCGAGGGTGGCTACCACGGCCACCCGGATTCCTTGTTGGTCAAGGCGGGCTCCGGCGCCCTCACGCTCGGGGTACCCACCTCGCCGGGCGTACCCGCCGCACTTGCCGCCCACACGCTTGTCGCCCGTTTCAACGACCCGGAGTCCGTGGCCGAGCTCTTTGCCCGTCATGGGGACGATATCGCGGCCATTATCGTCGAGCCCGTGGCCGGGAACATGAATTGCGTTCCACCGATCGCGGGCTTCCATGAGCGTCTGAGGGCTTTATGCGACAAATACGGCGCGCTGCTTATTTTCGATGAGGTCATGACGGGCTTCCGGGTCGCGCCCGGTGGCGCCCAGGCCCTGTATGGGATTCAGCCGGACCTGACGACGCTTGGCAAGATCATAGGCGGTGGTTTGCCTGTGGGCGCGATCGGGGGACCGGCGGTGCTTATGGATCGACTGCTTCCCGACGGTCCGGTCTTCCAGGCGGGCACGAATTCCGGAAATCCGGTTGCCATGGCCGCAGGTCTTGCCACGCTCCGCAAACTCCGGTCACCAGGTTTCTATGAAGGTTTGTCCAAGCGAGTGGAGGATTTGATGCGCGGGCTTTCCGGGGCGGCGAAGCGCCATGACCTTCCTTTCGCCACCAACGCGGTCGGCGGCATGTTCGGCCTTTTCTTCACCGCGGGTCCGGTACGCAGTTATGATGACGTCATGGGCGCGGATGTCGAACGTTTCCGGCGATTTTTCCACGGATTGCTGGGGCTCGGCGTTTATCTCGCGCCCTCGGCCTTCGAGGCCGGTTTTGTCTCCGCGGCCCATACGCAAGCGGATATCGAGGCGACGGTCGCGGCCGCCGAGCAGGTGTTCGCGCGACTCTAGCGCTGTATGATTGTGAGCGTAAAAAGAGGGGGCCTTTCGGCCCCCAAGTTACTCCCCCACACGGAATCTTTAGCTGACCAGGATGCGTTGCTCGCGGAATTGTGCGGTAGCGACATGCGGGTAGGTCACGTTATTCGATAGCGATATATCGATGCCGAGCATGGCCACGACGTCGTCGTGCGCCCGGATTCCCGGCATCTCCTCGCGCAGGTATTCGTAGTGCGCGTGGTTCATATACACAACATTGGGACGCACCCCGAACGCCTCTTGGTAGTCGTTGACGAGCGTCAGTACGCAACTTAGCATTGTGTCCTCCCGAATCTGGTCGCCGTGTCCTTGCCTCTATCAAAGCAAGCACCGTGCCAACGAAGGCGGAACATAAACTAATCGTAATTACAAAGACTTGCGGCGCATTGGACTCCTTATCCTCCGAGGATGGACGCGGCGTGTCATGCCGCCCCGCGCCAGGCGTCATATGTGGTGACAGACTCCGAGCTTGCGATTCCGTCCGGTCCCCGAAAATCCGGCGACCCACGGTCCCCTGGTGCGCCGATTCTCCATGGGCACCCTCGCGCGGCCGCCGCGTACCGCGAGGGGGCGATACTTGTAAAGGGAATGACACATGAGGCAGCGCCGTATCGCTGGCGCTTTCGTTTGTCTTCGCCTCGCGGTATCGTCGAGACAAGGATTGCGGCTCAAGATGGCGTAGCACGCGGTGGTCTGTACGCACGCAAGCGAGGGTCGGCGTATCCTGCGCAGGTCGCCGAATGACCGTTAGCCATTTGTGAGTGCGCCCGTTGGGGAGATGGATGTTGAACACCAAAGCAAAGAAAGTCTTGGACGCCCTTGCTCATTCCGACTTTCCCTATCGTCAACTCATAGAAATGATGCCGGTGGCGCTCTTAGTCCTTGCAGACGACGAGGCCATTTTTGTCAACGCGGCGGCATGTGCGCTCCTGGAAGCGGATACGTCCGATGAGCTCCTCGGTTTGCCGGTGACCGCCTTCGTACATCCCCTGGAGCGGGAGATTGTCGAAGAGAGAATGCGCCACCTGCGGGCCGGCGTCTCCCGGAATCCGGCGATGGATCTCAAGATCATCACGCGTCGCGGCCAGCTCCGGCGCGTATCGAGCTCCAGCATGCGCGTCGTAGTTGGCGAGACCCCGCTTATCGTAGTAATCGCCACGGATGACACCAAGCGCCACGAATCTGAAGATCGCTTGAAGGAGAATGAGGAGAATTTCCAAAGGCTTTTCGAGAGCACCCAAGACGTGTACTACAAGACCGACGCCAATGGCGTGGTCGTCAAGGTGGCGCCCGCGGTGCGCCGCGTCCTGGGCTATGAGCCAGAAGAGATCGTGGGGCGCCGCGCGGAAGACTATTACCCTCACCCAAGCGAACGGGATGCGCTGAAGGCGGCCCTCAAGGCTCATGGACATGTCCAGGATTTCGAGGGGCGCATGGTGCGTCGCGACGGCGTCATTATTGACATCTCGATCAGCAGCTACGTGCTTTATAGCCCCGAGGGGGAGTTCCTGGGGGTCGAGGGTATCTATCGGGATGTGAGCGACCGCAAGAACCTCGAGCGCGAGCTGCGCCGGCTTGCCACCACCGATATGCTGACCGGCATCGCCAATCGCCGCGCCTTCCTCGAGCGTGCCACTGAATCCTTGCGCCATGCGGGGCGCTACGGCAAGAGTCTGGTGCTATTCATCGCCGACCTGGATCACTTCAAGTCCATCAACGATCGCTATGGTCACCTCGCGGGCGATGCTGTCCTCAGGCGTTTTGTCGAGGCGGTAAGCCCCGAGTTGCGCGAGACGGATCTGTTTGGACGCCTGGGTGGCGAGGAGTTCGGAATCCTGCTTCACGAGGTCCGCCGCCAAGAGGCAGAGCATGTGGCAGAGCGTCTAGGCGAATGCGCGCGCAGTCTGCGTTTTGTGGGCGAAGACGGCGATGAGTACGGTGTCACGGTGAGTATAGGGGCGACCGAGAGGCACCACGACGACCGCGGGATAGAGCGCCTCCTTGTGCGCGCGGACATGGCGCTGTATGCCGCCAAGGAGGCAGGCCGCGATCGCACCCGATGGTCGCCGTTCTAGGTCTCGCGGCGCCGCTGCGAACACGTGTCGCGCTCGGGTGCGACCGGTCGTGAGGCCACCTTTTTTGTGGCATCGTCGCGCAGACAATCGCGACGTTCGGGGCTTGCATCCGACGTGTCAGCTACGGAAAAGCTTGGCAC